>JAEWKL010000908.1 GCA_023386115.1 Pseudomonadota bacterium | reverse complement strand
CTACGCCGCGATCGCGCTCCTCGGCGGACGGCTTCCGGGCTGGGCGCTCGGGCTGCTCGGGCTGGCGACGGTGCTGTTCGATCTCGTCTTCGCCGTCGGCCGCATGTTCTTCCTCGATCCCGACGCGGTCCTGCACCTGATCGACGCCGACGTGCTGGCGTCGCTCCTCGCGACGCCCGCCTACGCGACCGGCACCCTCGCGGCTCTCTGCACCACGCTCGCCTACCTGGCCGTCCTGCTGCGGGCCGGCCCGACGATGCGCCGGGGCAGCCGCCCCGCCTTCGCCGCGGCGGCCGCCGTGCTGCTGGTCGGCGACGGCCTGGTCAACGGCTCCTCGGCTTACGATTTCGGGCCGCTCGCGAGCATCGGCCAGCCTTTCGAATCGGCCAGCCTGCGATCCGGCTTCGAGGCCCTGCCCGACCAGACGCGGCCGCCCCGCCGGGCCCTGCTGGTGATGGTCGAAAGCCTCGGCATCCTGCGCGATGCCGGTCAGCACGCGATCCTGACGGCACCGTTCGACGATCCGGCCCTGCGGCGGCTCTATACGGTCACGACGGGCACGAGCGCCTTCTTCGGCGCCACCGCATCGGGTGAGATGCGCGAGCTGTGCCGCACAGACCGCTCTCACCTCCAGGTCTTCGCCGCGAGCCATCCGGCCTGCCTGCCCGATCGCTTCGCCGCCCACGGCTACCGCACGGTCTCGGTGCACGGCTACCATGCGGGCTTCTACGGCCGCGCGCAGTGGTACCCGCTGGTCGGGTTCGCGCGGAGCCTGTTCGGCGAGGCCCTGGCGCCTCGCTTCGCCAGGGCCTGCGGCGGCCCGTTCCCGGGGCCCTGCGATACCGACGTGGCGGAGGTGGTGGAGGCCGAGCTGGCGGCGCCCGGGCCCGCCTTCGTCTACTGGCTCACCCTGACGTCGCACGTGCCGGTGCCGCAGGACCGGGCAACGGGGCGGCAGGATTGCGGGCGCCCGGGCCGCCGCTTCGCCGACCGCGAGGTCTGCGCCATGGTGGAGATCTGGCAGGACGTGTTCGCGGCGGTGTCGCGCATCGCCCTGGCCCATCCGGGAACCGAGATCTTGCTCGTCGGCGATCACGCCCCGCCGTTGTGGCGCCGGGCCGCCCGCGACGCCTTCGCGCCCGGTCGGGTGCCGTGGATCCGGCTCGCGCCGGTTCCGGCCGCCACCGCGGCGTTGCCGTGAAACGAAGCGGGGCGGCGGAACCGTCCGGTCCCGCCGCCCCGCTCGATAAGTCCGAACCGGTGAGGATCCGGCGATCAGAAGCTCAGCGCCACCTTGGCCTCGCGCAGCTGCGCGATCTGGCCCTCGATCTCGATCTTGCGGTCGTAATCGTCGGTGGCATCGTAGAGCAGCTCGGCCGCCGCGATGTCGGCGTCGATGATCGCGGGCGTCAGCTCCTCGACCGGGGTCGCGCGCTCGGCGATCACGGTGAGCGAGGTGGCGTTGATCTCGGCGAAGCCCCCGCGCACCAGCACCCGCTTGCCGACCTGCGGGCTCTCGGTGATGACCAGCATGCCGGTCTTGAGGGTGGTGAGCACGGGCGCATGCCCGGGCAGCACCGTCATCTCGCCCTCGGAGCCCGGAAGCTGCACGGCATCGACCGCGCCGGAATAGAGGATCCGCTCGGGGCCGACGAGGTCGAACTGGAAGGTGGCCATGGGGTCAGGTCGTTTCCGGTTTCGTCAGGCGCGAAAGGCTTTGCGCGAAAAGGGCTTGGCCCCGCTGGAGCCAAGCCCGCTCTCATGTCGCTGCCGATCAGGCCGCGGCGGCGAGGCGCTGGGCCTTCTCCTTGGCCTCCTCGATCGAGCCGACCATGTAGAAGGCCGCCTCGGGGAGGTTGTCGTACTCGCCGTCCACCAGGCCCTTGAAGCCCTTGATGGTGTCCTCGAGCGCCACGAGCTTGCCCGGCGAGCCGGTGAAGATCTCGGCGACGTGGAACGGCTGGCTGAGGAAGCGCTCGATCTTGCGGGCGCGGGCCACGGTCAGCTTGTCCTCCTCGGACAGCTCGTCCATGCCCAGGATCGCGATGATGTCCTGGAGCGCCTTGTAGCGCTGCAGCACCTGCTGGACACGGCGGGCGACGTTGTAGTGCTCCTCGCCGAGGATCGCCGGCGACAGCATGCGCGAGGTCGAGTCGAGCGGGTCCACCGCCGGGTAGATGCCCTTCTCGGCGATCGAGCGCGACAGCACGGTCGTGGCGTCGAGGTGGGCGAACGAGGTCGCGGGCGCCGGGTCGGTCAGGTCGTCGGCCGGCACGTAGATCGCCTGCACCGAGGTGATCGAGCCCTTGGTGGTGGTGGTGATGCGCTCCTGCAGGGCGCCCATGTCGGTGGCGAGCGTCGGCTGATAACCCACCGCCGACGGGATACGGCCGAGCAGCGCCGACACTTCCGAGCCCGCCTGCGTGAAGCGGAAGATGTTGTCGACGAAGAACAGCACGTCCTGACCCTCATCGCGGAAGTGCTCCGCGACGGTGAGGCCGGTCAGCGCGACGCGGGCGCGGGCGCCCGGGGGCTCGTTCATCTGGCCGTAGACCAGGGCGCACTTGGAGCCCTCGACGTTGCCGCCGTGCTCCTTGGGATCCATGTTGACCTTCGACTCGATCATCTCGTGATAGAGGTCATTGCCCTCGCGGGTCCGCTCGCCGACACCCGCGAACACCGAGTAGCCCGAGTGGGCCTTCGCGATGTTGTTGATGAGCTCCATGATCAGCACGGTCTTGCCGACGCCGGCGCCGCCGAACAGGCCGATCTTGCCGCCCTTGGCGTAGGGAGCGAGCAGGTCCACCACCTTGATGCCGGTGACGAGGATCTGCGCCTCGGTCGACTGGTCGGCGTAGGAAGGGGCCGGCTGGTGAATGGCGCGGAGCGTCTCGGTCTTGATCTCGCCAAGCTCGTCGATCGGCTCGCCGATGACGTTCATGATGCGGCCGAGCGTGTTGGCGCCGACGGGCACGCGGATCGGCGAGCCGGTGTCGGTGACCTCCTGGCCGCGGACCAGGCCCTCGGAGGTGTCCATGGCGATGCAGCGCACGGTGTTCTCGCCGAGCTGCATGGCGACCTCGAGGACGAGGCGGTTGCCGTTGTTGCTGGTCTCGAGGGCGTTCAGGATCTCGGGCAGGTGGCCCTCGAACTGCACGTCGACGACCGCGCCGATGACCTGGGTGATGTGGCCGACCTTGTTCGAGCCGGCGCCGGGGGTGGCAGTGTTCGCCATGATGCTAATCCCTGATTGCGTGCGGTCAGAGCGCCTCGGCGCCCGAGATGATCTCGATCAGCTCCTTGGTGATCATCGCCTGGCGCGTCCGGTTGTAGATCAAGGTCTGCTTCTTGATCATCTCGCCGGCGTTGCGCGTGGCGCTGTCCATGGCGCCCATGCGCGCGCCCTGCTCGGAGGCGGCGTTTTCCAGGAGCGCCCGGAGGATCTGGACGGTGAGGTTTCTCGGCAGCAGGGCCGCCAGGATCTCGCCCTCGCCCGGCTCGTACTCGTAGACGGCATCGGCCGAGGCGCCGGCAGTGGCGGTCTCGGCCGGGGCGATCTCGGCCGGGATGATCTGCTGCGCCGTCGGGATCTGGAGGATCACCGAGCGGAAGCGCGAGTAGAACAGGGTCGCGACGTCGAACTCGCCCGCGTCGAAGCGGCCGAGCAGGTTGCGGGCGATCGTCTCGGCGTTCTCGAAGCCGAGCTGGCGCACGCCGCGCAGCTCGATCAACTCGATGATCTGATCGCGGAACTCGCGACGCAGGACGTCGTAGCCCTTCTTGCCGACGCAGATGATCTTGACCGTCTTGCCCTCCGCGATCAGGCGGCGGGCATGGTCACGGGCAAGGCGGGCGATCGAGGAGTTGAACGCGCCGCACAGGCCGCGCTCCGCCGTGCAGACGAGGAGCAGGTGGGTGCGGTCCTGGCCGGTGCCGGAGAGCAGCCGGGGCGTCTCCGCCCCGGGGGTCAGGTTGGCGGCGAGGTTGCCGAGCACCTGCGCCATGCGCTCGGCGTAGGGCCGGGCGCTCTCCGCCGCCATCTGCGCCCGGCGCAGCTTGGCGGCGGCGACCATCTGCATCGCCTTGGTGATCTTCTGGGTCGCCTTCACCGAGGTGATGCGATTGCGCAGGTCCTTCAGACTCGCCATCGGAGCGTCCTTTGGTGTCGAGCCTTAGGGCTTACTGGAACGACTTGGCGAAGGACTCGACCACGCCCTTGAGCTTGGCGCCGCTCTCGGCCGACAGCTCCTTGGAGGAGCGGATCGTGTCGAGCAGGTCCGTGTGCTTGGTGCGCAGGGTCGAGAGCAGGCCGTCCTCGAAGGCGCGGACCCGGTTGACCGGGATCGTGTCGAGGTAGCCGTTCACGCCGGCATAGATCACTGCGACCTGCTCTTCCATCTTCAGCGGCGAGAATTGCGGCTGCTTCAGGAGCTCGGTCAGGCGGGCGCCGCGGTTGAGCAGCTTCTGGGTCGAGGCGTCGAGGTCCGAGCCGAACTGCGCGAAGGCCGCCATCTCGCGGTACTGCGCCAGCTCGCCCTTGATCTTGCCGGCGACCGACTTCATCGCCTTGGTCTGGGCGGCGGAGCCGACGCGTGACACCGAGAGGCCGACGTTCACCGCCGGGCGCACGCCCTGGTAGAACAGGTCGGTCTCGAGGAAGATCTGGCCGTCGGTGATCGAGATCACGTTGGTCGGGATGTAGGCCGAGACGTCGTTGGCCTGGGTCTCGATGACCGGCAGCGCGGTCAGCGAGCCGTTGCCGGCCGCGTCGCCCATCTTGGCGGCGCGCTCGAGCAGGCGGGAGTGCAGGTAGAACACGTCGCCCGGATAGGCCTCGCGGCCCGGCGGGCGGCGCAGCAGCAGCGACATCTGGCGGTAGGCGACGGCCTGCTTCGACAGGTCGTCGTACACGATCACGGCGTGCATGCCGTTATCGCGGAAATACTCGCCCATGGCGCAGCCGGCGAAGGGCGCCAGGAACTGCATCGGGGCCGCGTCCGAGGCGGTGGCCGCGATGACGATCGAGTATTCCAGCGCGCCGTTGTCCTCGAGCACCTTCACGAACTGGGCGACGGTGGAGCGCTTCTGGCCGACCGCGACGTAGACGCAGTACAGCTTGGCCTTCTCGTCGGTGCCGGCATGGGCCGGCTTCTGGTTCAGGATGGTGTCGAGGGCCACCGCCGTCTTGCCGGTCTGGCGGTCGCCGATGATCAGCTCGCGCTGGCCGCGGCCGATCGGGATCAGGGCGTCGATCGCCTTGAGGCCGGTCGCCATCGGCTCGTGCACCGACTTGCGCGGGATGATGCCCGGGGCCTTCACGTCGACGCGGCTGCGCTTCTCGGCGACGATCGGGCCCTTCCCGTCGATCGGGTTGCCGAGCGCGTCGACGACGCGGCCGAGCAGGCCCTTGCCGACCGGCACGTCCACGATGGCGCCGGTGCGCTTGACGGTCTGGCCTTCCTTGATCTCGCGGTCCGAGCCGAAGATCACGACGCCGACATTGTCCTGCTCGAGGTTCAGGGCCATGCCGCGCACGCCCGACTCGAACTCGACCATCTCACCGGCCTGGACGTTGTCGAGGCCGTAGACGCGGGCGATGCCGTCGCCGACCGACAGGACCTGACCGACCTCGGTGACCTCGGCCTCCTGGCCGAAGTTCTTGATCTGCTCCTTCAGGATGGCGGAGATCTCGGCGGCACGGATGTCCATCTGGACCTTCCCTCGTTCGTTCGTGTCGGGCGGTGTTCTGGAAGTGGCGGGTGCGGGGCCCTTAGCGGGCGCCCTGCATCGCCAGGCGGATGCTGTTGAGCTTGGTGCGCAGGGAGGCGTCGACCATGCGGCTGCCGAGCTTGACGACGATGCCGCCGATCAGGCTCGGGTCGATGCGCAGGTCGAGGTCGATGTCGGCCTTCGCGACATCCTTCAGGGACGCCTTGATGTCCTGGAGGACCGCGTCGGAAGGCTTTTCGGCGAGCCGCACCTCAGCCCGCACGATGCCCTTCGATTCGCGGACCAGCACGCGATAGGCGCGGATCATGTCCGGCAGGGCGAAGAGCCGGCGATTGGCGGCCGACAGGCGGATGAAGTTGGCAGCCAACCCCTGGATGCCGGCCTTCGCCAGCACGGCCTCGATCGCCTTGACCTGATCCTCGGCCGAGAAGGCCGGGCTGCGCACGAGGCGCCGCAGGTCGGCGCTTTCGGTCAGCAGGGCGTCGAACCGGCCGAGCCCCTCGGCCACCGCGTCGACGGCCCGCTCCTCGCGGGCGAGCTCGAACAACGCCGAGGCGTACCGCCCGGCGACGCCCGCCAGGGGAGAACCCGATTCCGATGCGTTCTGAGCCACCAGCGCTCTCTCTTCATGTCCTGGCCCGACGGGTCCGGCCGCATCGCGCCGGCCTGGAGTGGAGCGGCGGCGGCGCGCGGCCCGTCGATGATGGGAAAGGCTCCGGCGCGAGAAGAATGCCCCCTCCCCCGGCGCGGCGCCGGCCTAGCATGGGTTTTTAAGGGGCGCAAGGCGAGCGGAGGCGCGCCAATCGCGAGGCGGGCCGTGAGCTTAAACCCATCCGGCGCCTCGCGGTTGCGCGGATGGGGCGGCTCTTCGACAATGGTCGGATTGCGCGATGGGACAGTGCCGGGGGCCGGACGCCGGGAGGATTTTCCTCCGCGGCGCCGGGCCGCGGAGGTTTCGGCCCGGTTTCCAAGATATTTCCGGGGTCGGACGGGTCTCAGCTCGCGCAGGCGATCTCGTCGCACTCGGCGACGTTGGCGAGCACCCGGGCGAGGCTCTTCGGGCCCGGATAGCCGAGCAGCGCCGAAGTGCCGACGACGTAGGACGGGGTGGCGTGCAGGCCGAGATTCGCCGCGAGGCTCATCTGGCTCTTCAGCGCCTCGCGCACCTCGTCGGAATCCGCCGCCTGCTCGATGGCGGCCCGGTCATGGCCCAGTCGCGCCGCCGCCTCGAGCGCCCGGGGCCCGTCGTTACGCCCCGTGGTGCCGGGGCCGAGGAGCGCGGCGTAGAGCTTCGCGGTCGCGACAGATCCGCCGGCGCGCTGCACGGCCAGCGCCACCTTGGCGACCTGGGCCGACTGCACCGACAGGATCGGGTTGTTGACGAGCCCGATGCGCAGGTCCGGATTGGCCTTGACCAGGTCGTCGAGGTCGCGCGCCGCCGCCCGGCACCATGGGCAATTGTAGTCGAAGAACTCGTAGAGCGTGACCGAGGCCTCCCGCGGCCCGAGCCAGGTCACGCCGCGCAACCGGCCGATCTCGGAGGCGAGCTCGCCCGGCAGGCGGGTATTGGGGATCGGCTGGCCGTTGTCGCCGGTCACCGCGCGCCACTGGCCCTCGGCCTGCGCCCGGGCCTTGGTGGCAAGGGCGGGGAGCGTCGCCAGGGAGGCGGCCAGGAGGGTGCGGCGGGAGAGCGACATGATGGTTTCGCGTCCAGAGCGACAGGTACTCGTCACCCGTGATGACTAGCTCGGCCATTTTGGCCGGATGATGGCCTCACGCCGTTTCCGCCAGTGCCTTCCCCACAGCCTCTTCCAACGCCTCCGGCTTCACCCGTGGGGAGAAGCGCGCGATCACCCGCCCATCGCGGCCGACCAGGAACTTGGTGAAGTTCCACTTGATCGCGCGGGTGCCGAACAGCCCCGGCCGGGCCTGCTTGAGGTGGTCGAAGAGCGGTTCAGCCTTCGCGCCGTTCACCTCGACCTTGGCGAAGAGCGGGAAGGTGACGTCGTATGTCAGCGTGCAGAACCGGGCGATCTCCTCGGCATCGCCCGGTTCCTGGGCGCCGAACTGGTTGCAGGGAAAGCCCAGCACCACGAGGCCGGCGTCGCGGTGGCGGCGCCAGAGGGCCTCCAGCCCGGCATATTGCGGCGTGAATCCGCAGGCCGAGGCGGTGTTGACGACGAGCAGCACCTTGCCGCGGTACTGCGCCAGCGGATGGGGGGCGCCGTCGGGTGAGGCGGGGGCGAAGTCGTGGACCGTCGTCATGGCCGCCTTATGCCTCACCCGGCGGCGAAGGTCTCGCTTCAGCGTGCGGTGAGCACCCGCTCCGCCGCTGCCCCCAGCACCTGCACGCCGAGGGCCAGGTCCTCCTCCTTCGTGTCCTCGGACCAATGGTGGCTGATGCCGCCGATCGAGGGCACGAACAGCATCGCGGCGGGCATCACCTTGGCGACGTTCTGGGCGTCGTGGCCGGCGCCCGAGGGCATCGTCTGCCAGCCGCCGGGGCACAGGGCCTCGGCCGCCTCCGACAAAGCCCCCATCAGACCGGGATCGCACAGGGCCGGGCTGTTGCGGGAGATCTCTTCGAGGGTCGCGATGCAGCGCTCGCGCCGGTTGCTCTCGCGGATCAGCGCCCGCAGGGTCGCCTCCATCCGCCCCAGCACCGATACCGACACGTCGCGGAACTGGAACAGGATCTCGGCCCGGCCCGGGATGATGCTCGGGGCGCCGGGATCGAGGGTGATGCGGCCGGTGGTCCAGGTGCTGCGCTCGCCGCAGACCTGCGGAAAGGCCTGGTCGATGGCGGAGAGAAGCCGCACGGCGGTCAGGCCCGCGTCGCGGCGCTCCGCCATGGTGGTGCCGCCGGCATGGTCCTGCGCGCCCTCGATCACGATCCGCCACTGCCAGATCGCCACGATGCCGGTGACGATGCCGAGGCGCAAACCCGTCGATTCGAGCTGCGTGCCCTGCTCGATATGCATCTCCAGGAAGCCGCGGTAGCGCCCTGCCTCCAGCTGCATCCGGGGCAGGCCGGCGAGACCGGCGGAGGCCAGCGCCTCGCGCAAGGGGGTGCCGTCGGTGCGATTGCGGCTGCCGTCGATCTCGGCCTCGGTGACCTCGCCGATCGCGGAGCGGCTGCCGAGGAAGCCGACGTCGAAATGCCCCTCCTCGTCCGCGAAGGCGCAGACATCGACCGGCAGCCCGGCCCGGGCGAGCGCGAGGCCGGCCACGACGCCGAGCGCCCCGTCGAGCCAGCCGGCCTCGTTCTGGCTCTCGATGTGGCTGCCGACGAGGAGGTGCGGGCCGTCGCCCCGATGCCGTCCGAGGACGGTGCCGACGCCGTCGATGGTGGGATCGAGCCCGCATTGCTCGAGGCGCCGCATCAGCCAGCGCCGGGACTCCATGTCGGGGGCTGAGTAGGTCGGGCGGTGCACGCCGGTGCGGAAGCGGCCGATCGCCCGCAGGTCGTGGAGATCCTTGAGAAAAGCCTGCGTGTCGATCGCCCGCATGATGCTCGCTGCCCCCCTTGGCTGCTATCTCGGCCGCCCTGGACCGGGACGGTCGGGCGCGGCTCGCTCAACGCACGATCCGTACCAGGGCACGACCGGTCAAGCTACAACAAGCAGCATCGGAGGGAGGAGCGCGCGCCGTCCGGGACCGGCCTGGGCCGCCGCGCCGATCCCGGCAAAAAGAAGGCCCGCCGGAGCGGACCTTGGTACCAGTTCCCGCCCGGGAACCACGCGGCAGCGGACCGGGTTTGTCCTGTGCAGGGCGGTGGCGATGCCGCTGCGCTGCTCGCGCCCTCCTCGGGCGTTTCCTCCCTAGACTCGGGCCGCCTTCTCGTGGGGCGGCCCTTTTTCGGTCCAGGATTGTTAACCTAACTCAAGTCCCGCGCGTCCGGTTGCATCCTCCCTCGGTCTACCGCCGAAAGGTGCTGCCGGACTGTGCTTCCCGGGCGTGATCAGGCCGTCGCCCACTCGTCCTTGGCCTCGGCGGTGGTGCGGTTGAGGCGCACCTGCCCGCTCTCGACGCTGGCGATCGAGTCGATGTGGATGAAGTGATGGTGGCCACCGGCCTCCGGGTCGGTCTTGGTCAGCTTGATCCGCTGCCCCTCGAGGTGATCGATCGTGCCGACATGCCCGCCGTCGGAGCCGACGACCGGCATGTGCTCCTTGATGCTGCTGAGATCGATCATCGCCCGCTCCTGACGTGGTGCGGCGATCAACGAGGATACCGGGGGCAGGTTCCTGCCGCCTGCGGGACGCCCCCCGGCCTCCCGCGAACGTCGAGAGATCTCAGGCGCCAGACATCTCAGGTGTTTGGCGCCGCGAGCTTGCCGTCCTGCCGGCGCCACAGCTTGAGCGGGTTGCCGTCCTTCAGGGCCGCCGGCAGCAGGGACTCGGGCAGGTCCTGGTAGCTCACCGGGCGCAGGAAGCGGTGGATCGCCAGGCTGCCGACCGAGGTGGTGCGGCCGTCCGAGGTCGCCGGGTAGGGCCCGCCATGCACCATGGCATGGCCGACCTCGACGCCGGTGCCGAAGCCGTTGACCAGGATGCGCCCGACCCGGCGCTCCAGCACCGGCAGCAGGGCCCGGGCGGCATCATGGTCGGCCTCGTCGAGGTGGACGGCTGCGGTGAGCTGGCCCTCCAGCCGCTCCAGCACCGCGCGGATCGTCGCGAGGTCGGGGCAGCGCACCACCAGCGAGGCGGCACCGAAGACCTCCTCGGCGAGGGCGTGGTCGGCGAGGAACGCTTGCGCCGTGGTCGAGAAGAGCGCCGCCTGACCTTGATGCGTGCCGCCGGCGAGGCCGCGCGCGAGCGTCGTCACGGCCGGGTTGGATTCCAAGGCCGCGACGCCGGCGCAATAGGCCTTGTGGATGCCGGGCGTCAGCATCGTGGCGGCCTGGGTCTCCGTGAGGGCGGCCGAGGCCGCCTCCAGGAAGCCGTCGAGGCCCGCACCCTCCACCGCCAGGATCAGGCCCGGATTGGTGCAGAACTGGCCCGAGCCGAGGGTGAGCGAGCCGACGAAGGCGCGGCCGATGTCGCGGCCGCGGGCCGCGAGCGCCGCCGGCAGCAGGACGACCGGGTTGATGCTGCTCATCTCGGCATAGACCGGGATCGGGACAGGGCGGGACGCGGCAGCCTGCATCAGCGCGACGCCGCCGCGGCGCGAGCCGGTGAAGCCGACCGCAGCGATGCGCGGATCGGCGACCAGCGCCTGGCCGATGCCGATGCCGGAATCCATGAGGAGCGAGAACACGCCCTCCGGCAGGCCGCATTGCGTCACCGCCGCCTGCACCGCGCGGCCGACGAGTTCCGAGGTGCCCGGATGGGCCGGATGGGCCTTGGCCACGACCGGGCAGCCGGCGGCCAGGGCCGAGGCGGTGTCGCCACCGGCGACCGAGAAGGCGAGGGGGAAGTTCGAGGCGCCGAACACCGCGACCGGGCCGACGGCGATCTGGCGCAGGCGCAGGTCGGGGCGTGGCAGGGGCTTGCGCTCTGCTTGAGCCGGGTCGATCCGGGCCTCGAGGAAGCCGCCGTCGCGCACCACGCCGGCGAACATCTTGAGCTGGCCGACGGTGCGGCCGCGCTCGCCCTCGAGGCGCGCCCGAGGCAGGCCGCTCTCGGCCATGCAGCGCACGATCAGCTCGTCGCCGATCGCCAGGATCGCGTCCGCCACCGCGTCGAGGAAGCGGGCGCGGTCCTCGAGCGAGGTCTCGCGGTAGGTGTCGAAGGCCTCGGCGGCGAGCGCGCAGGCCCGCTCGACATCGGCGGGCGTCGCCGAGGCGAAGGCCGGCTCCAGGCTGTTGCCGGTGGCAGCCTCGACGGCACGGAAGCTCTCGCCTTCGCCGCGGCGGGCGGAGGCGCCGATCAGGTTCTCTCCGGTGATGGGCATGGGGTCGCGTCCTCTCCTGCTTCGGCCGCCCGACCGCTGGGTCGCGCGTCGCATGGCCGCGTCGCCTGGCGACGGTCGAGCCTCGCCCGATCGGACGCGGCTCCGGCTGGGCAGGCTTATGCCCCGGCGGGCGGGGGATGATCCACCGGGGCGGGCAGAAAAATCCGCCTCATCTCCGCTGCGACGGTCTGTCCCGAGGGGCCGGCGCTTGCCGCGGGCCCGCACGGGCCGATGTGCCCCCGACCGGCACGAGGTCCAAGGCCGGGACGAAGGACCCGATGCAGATTCATCTCGACGCCGTCGGGGGCGTGGCCGGCGACATGGTCGTGGCGGCGCTCCTCGACGCCTTTCCGGAGCACGAGGCGGGCGTCCGCGAGAGCGTGGCGCGGGCGAGCCGCGGGCGCACCACCTGCGCCCTCCTCGCCCATGGCGACGGCGTGCTCCAGGGCCGGCGCTTCACGGTCAACGGCCCCGAGGGCGAAGCGCCGGACCGGCCGGCGGACGACCACGCCCCTCACCACCACGGCGGTCACCACCAGCACGATCACGGCCGTCGCCATCACGGCGGCGGGCACGCGCACCGGCACTGGTCCGGCATCCGCCGCGACCTCGACTCGTGCGGGCTGTCCCCGGCTTTGCTGGCCCACGCGCTCGCGATCTTCGGGCATCTGGCGCAGGCCGAGGCGCGGGTGCACGGCATCCCGGTCGAGGAGGTGGCGTTCCACGAGGTCGGCGCCTGGGATTCGATCGCCGACATCGTCGCGGCGGCGCATCTCGTCGACGCGATCGGCGCGACAGGCTGGAGCGTGTCGGCGCTGCCGCTCGGCTCCGGCCGGGTGATGACCCAGCACGGTCCCCTGCCGGTCCCGGCCCCGGCGACCGCGCTCCTGCTCGAAGGCTTCCTCACCGTCGACGACGGCGTGCCGGGCGAGCGCGTGACCCCGACCGGCGCGGCGATCCTGCGCCATCTCTGCGGCGACCAGGCCCGCCGGAGCGGGCCGCGCCGGCTCCGGCGCAGCGGACTCGGCTTCGGCACCAAGGTGCTGCCGGGTCTCAGCAACGTGCTGCGGGTGCTGGCCTTCGAGGAGCAGGGCGAGACCGGATCGCCCGGCCACCGCGAGCTCGGCATCATCGAGTTCGAGGTCGACGACCAGTCGGCGGAAGACCTCGCCATGGGGCTCGACCGGCTGCGGGCGCACCCCAAGATCTTCGACGTCGTGCAGATGCCGGTCTTCGGCAAGAAGGGCCGGATGATGACCCATGTCCGGGCGCTGGCCCGGGCCGACGCGATCGAGGAGGCGATCGAGGCCTGTTTCCGCGAGACCACCACGATCGGCCTACGCCACCACACCGTCTCGGGGGCGGCGCTGAAGCGGCGGCTCGACACCGTCGCGGTGGCGGGCCGGCCCGTCCGGGTGAAGAGCGTCGCGCGGCCGGGCGGGCGCACCGCCAAGGCGGAGGCCGACGACGCGCAGGCCGCCGAGGGCCATGCCGCTCGCCAGGCCTTGCGCCGGGAAGCCGAGCGTCTGGCTCTCGCGAGGCCGGAGGACGACCGATGAGCGCGGACCTCGAATCGGTCCTTGCCGGGCTCGGGCCGGTCGCCGTCGCGGTCAGCGGCGGGGTCGACAGCCTGACCCTGGCGACGATCGCGCATCGGACCGCGCCCGAGCGGCCCCTGATGGTCCACGCCGTCTCCCCCGCCGTGCCCGGCGAGGCGACCGAGCGCGTGCGCACCGAGGCCGATCGCGAGGGCTGGGACCTCAGGGTGATCGAGGCCGGCGAGTTCTCCGACCCGGCCTATCGCGACAACCCGGTCAACCGCTGCTTCTTCTGCAAGACCAACCTCTACGGCGCGATCCGGCGCGTGACCGAGCGCCCGATCGTGTCGGGCGCCAATCTCGACGATCTCGGCGAGTACCGTCCCGGCCTCGACGCCGCCCGCGAGCACGGTGTGCGCCATCCCTTCGTCGAGGCATCGTTCAGCAAGGCGAGGGTGCGGGCGCTCGCCCGCGACCTGGGCCTGGGCGCGGTGGCGGAGCTGCCCGCGGCGCCCTGCCTGTCGAGCCGGGTCGAGACCGGCATCCGCATCGAGCCCGAGACCCTGGCCTTCATCCACGCCGTCGAGCGGCTGGTCGGCGAGGATCTGGAGGTCATGGGCGCGACACGCGCGGTGCGCTGCCGGGTGCGCGCCGCCGGCATCGTGGTCGAGCTCGACCCGCAGAGCCTCGCCAGCCTGCCCGAGGCGGCGAAGATCGCCCTGGGCCGTCGCATCGCCGCCCGGGCGCCGGCTCGGCTCTCCGACGCGCCGGTCTCCTTCGCGCCCTACCGCACCGGCAGCGCCTTCCTGACGGGAGGTTTGCGGCCCGGAGGGTCGCCACGGTGAGCCTCTCCGACGAATTCACCCTCGACTTCGCCCGCACGGAGCGGATCGGCCTCGAAGAAGCGGTGTTCGCCGCCGGCAAGTCGCCGGCGCAGATCGACGCCATCCTGGCGGCGGCCGACGCGCGCGGCGCCCGCTTCCTCGTCACCCGCCTCGACCCGGAGCGCTTCGCGGCGCTCAACCATCGCGACCGGCTCGATTACTGCCCGGTCTCGCGCACCGCCTTCTTCGGCGAGGCACGGCGGGTCGAGGGGCCGGCCCGCATCGCCATCGTGGCGGCCGGCACCTCGGACGTGCCGGTCGCCCGCGAGGCCGAGCGCACGCTCGCCTACCAGGGCCATGCCACGACGCTCATCGCCGATGTCGGCGTCGCGGGATTGTGGCGGCTGACCCGGCGGATCGAGGAGATCCGGGCCCATCCGGTGGTGATCTGCGCCGCCGGCATGGATGCGGCCCTGCCGAGCGTGCTCGGCGGCCTCGTCGCCGGCGCCGTGATCGCGGTGCCGACCTCGGTCGGCTACGGCGTGGCCGAGGGCGGGCGCGCCGCCCTCGACGCGGTGCTGGCGAGCTGCGCCCCCGGCATCGCGGTCGTCAACATCGACAACGGCTACGGCGCCGCCTGCGCGGCCCTGCGCCTGCTCCACGCGGCAGCCCGGCTTGCGGAGGCCTCCCGATGACTCAAGGAGAATCGCCATGGAACGTCGCAGCTTCCTGCAGGGCGCGGCCCTCGGGGCCGGTCTCGCGGTCTCCGGCAGCGCGGGGGCGGCCGTGACCAACGCCCCGCCCCCTCCCCTTCCTGGAACCCGGCCCACCGATCCCGCCGACCTGCCGCTGGTCACCGATCCGGGCGAGCGCCGGGGCGAGATGCTCTACCGGTCCTTCGGACGGACGGGGGAAAAAATCTCGGCGATCGGCATGGGCGGCTTCCACCTCGGCAAGAGCGCCGTGACCGACGCCGAGGCGACCCGGCTGATCCACGAAGGCGTCGACCGCGGCATCACCTTCATGGACAATTGCTGGGACTACAACGAGGGCCGATCCGAGGAGCGGATGGGCATCGCCCTCGAGCAGAACGGATACCGCGACAAGGTCTTCCTGATGTCCAAGATGGACGGGCGGACCAAGCAGGAGGCATCGAAGCAGATCGACCAGTCGCTGCGCCGCCTGCGCACCGACCGGATCGACCTCGTCCAGCACCACGAGATCCTGCGCTACGACGATCCCGACCGGGTCTTCGCCGCGGGCGGCGCCATGGAGGCGTTCGTCGAAGCCAGACAAGCCGGCAAGCTGCGCTATATCGGCTTCACCGGCCACAAGGACCCGCGCATCCACCTGCAGATGCTCGAAGTGGCGGCCGAGCGCGGCTTCCACTTCGATTCGGTGCAGATGCCGCTCAACGTGATGGACGCGCATTTCCGCAGCTTCGGCCATCTCGTGCTGCCCTACCTCGTCCAGAACAGTATCGCGGCGCTCGGCATGAAGACCTTCGGCGACGGGGTGATCCTGAAGAGCGACGCGCCGATCAAGCCGATCGAGTACCTGCACTTCTCGCTCAACCTGCCGACCTCGGTGGTCATCACCGGCATCCAGAACCAGCGCGACCTCGACCAGGCTTTCGAGGCGGTGAAGACCTTCACACCGATGGACAAGGCAGCGGTGGCGGAGTTGCTCAATCGCAGCCGGCCCTATGCGTTGGAGGGCAAGTACGAGCTGTTCAAGACCAGCGCGACCTTCGACGGCACCGCCAAGAACGCCGCCTGGCTCGGCGAGGACGTGCCGGGCGTGAAGAAACTCGCCCCGACCATGGAGTGAGGCGGGCAGGTGAGTAAGACACAACCATGACGGCGGCCGGCGCGTTGACGTTCGTCTTCACGCCGGCAAATCCTCACGTCTGCAAGAGGCCGCCCCATGAGCGTCACGACCGCGAGCGACACCCCCGCCCCGACCCGCAACCCGTCCGCCGAGCTGCACACGATGAACGAGCGCCTCGCCGCCTGGGCCGCCTGCACGGCCGAGGACAGCCCGGCGCTGATCGAGCGCTTCGAGGCGATGGGCTACGCGGTGCGGGGCAAGTCGCGCGAGGAGGTGGAGGCGGCCTTGCGCTGCCCGCCGACGCGGGCGGGACAGGCCTGACCCTCCTCGGGTCGCTCCGACCGTATCACATCGTGTTCTGGTCGGCCGGGAGGCACCGAGAAGCCGGCGGACGCGACGTCCCCCACGGCGACGATCTGCCGCCTGGGCCGCTCAGCCGCCGTCGCGGCGCAGGGGTGGAAGTTCACGAACGACGCCGCGCCGATGAGGGCGGCGGTGCCGAAGCGGGCAAAGATCGGGGTCATTGGGTCTCCTCAGCCGAAGCGCACGCTGGCGAGGCGCTCGGAGACGTCCCACAGCCGCGCGGCCGCCGCCTTGTCCAGCGCCTGGGCCGGGACCCGGGCGGGGCCGGGCGCGCCGCGGGTCTCAAAGAGGTGCACCGGGCCGTAATAGGCGCCTCCGGCCGCCTGGGGCGAGGTCGCGGCGTAGAGCGTCGGCAGGGCGGCCTGGTCGGCCGGCTGGAACAGGAACCACAGAGTGGTTCGCGCCAGGCCGGCGAGGCTGCGGGGTCCAGCGCCGTTCGGCAGCAGGTCGGTGCGGGCGATGCCCGGATGAGCCGCGAGGCTGGTGAGGCCCCAGCCGCCGGCCTCGCTGCGGCGCTGCAACTCGAGGGCGAATATCAGGCAGGCGAGCTTCGACTGGCTGTAGGCCGCCATCGGCCGGTAGGCGCGCTCGGCCTGCAGGTCGTCGAAGGCGAGTGAGCCGCCGCGGGCCGCGACGCTCGACAGCGACACCACCCGCGGAGCACGCCCCCGGCGCAGCAGCGGCAGCAGGCGCGCCGTGAGGGCGGCGTGGCCGAGATGGTTGGTGGCGAATTGCAGCTCGTATCCGTCGGCGGAGACCTGCCGCGTCGGCGGGGTCATCACCGCAGCGTTGTTGATGAGAAGATCGATCCGGTCGCGGCTCCCCGCCATCCGCTCGGCGAAGGCGGCGACGGAGGCGAGGCTGGCGAGGTCGAGAGGCTCGAACGCGACGGTCGCATCCGGCACCGCGTGGCGAATCCGCGCGAGGGCCGCCGCGCCCTTCTCCGGGTTGCGCCCGGCGACGATCACGTCGGCCCCGGCGCGGGCGAGCGCCAACGCATCCTCGAAGCCGAGGCCGCCGGTGCCGGTGACGACCGCCGTGCGTTCCGCCTGGGACGGCATGTCCGACAAGCTCCATCCCGCCATCGGCGCACTTCCCTCTCACCGAGTGCATGATCGCACTCAGTGCAAAATTATTACTGCACCAAGTGCAAATTCACAAGGGACGGTCGGCGTGCGAGAAGGCCGGGATGGAGAATGCGCCCCCGAAGCCCGAAGGCCTGCGCGCGCGCAAGCGGCAGGAGACGCTGCAGCGCATCGCCGAGACCGGCCTGCGGCTGTTCGGCGAACGCGGCTATGAGGCGACGACGCTCGACGCCATCGCGGACGCCGCCGGCATCTCGCGCCGAACGTTCTTCTCCTACTTCCGCTCGAAGGAAGAGATCCTGCTGGAATGGCAGATGCGCGGGTTCAGCGCGCAGCTGCGCCGGGCGGTGCTGGCACAGCCCGCCGACCGTGTGCCGATCGCGGTGGTGCGCGACGCGATGCTGCAGCTCGCCGCCGGCATCCGCGCGCAGGAATTCATCAGCATCGACCGGGTGATGCGCGCGAGCGAGACGCTTCAGGCGCGCAAGCAGGCGACCTACGCCCGTCAGGAGCGGGCCCTGCATGAGGCCCTGGTCGAGCGCTGGCCCGATCCGGCGCGCAGCCAGGCTTTGCGCTTCGTCGCGATGGTATCGCTCGGCGCGATGCGCCTGGCGATCGAGGCCTGGATCCAGGACGGCGGCGACCGCGGGGCCGCGCCGTACCTGGAGGAGGCGTTCGCGCAGATCGCCGCCGAGGTCTGCGGGGCCGGCGGGCCGTAGCCGGCCGTTCAGGCGGCGTTCGGCGCGAGAGCGGCCGGCAGGATCTCCCCGCGCAGGGTCTCGCCCGGGCGGGTCGGCGCGAGGCCGTGACGCAGGGGATTGCCGGCTATCGGTGACGGTCCTCGGCCGCAGGCCCGGATCACGGCGTCGGGACGCCGAGAGGGCAAGTCCTCCGCCCTACTCCTCCCGCAACCCGCCCGCGATCTCCCGCACCGCCGCCCACGCCGTCATCACGTCCGCTCGCGTCGTCGTGGTCTGGCCGACCTGGAAGCGGATGACGAAGCGGCCGTCGTGGCGGGTCTGGGTCAGGTACGTGCGGCCGTCGTCGTTGATGCGCTCGACGAGGCGGGCGTTCAGCGCGTCGAGGTCGTCGACGCCCGCAGGGGCATACCGGAAGGTGAACAGGGAGAGGATCGGTGCGGTGGTCAGCTCGAAATCGGGCTCGGCCGCGATGACCTCCGCAAGGTCCCGTGCCCAGGAGACGTGGTTGCGGATCATTCCCTGCAGCGCCTCGACGCCGTAGGAGCGGATGACGAACCACAGCTTCAGCGCCCGGAAGCGGCGGCCGAGCGGGATCGACCACTCGTTATAGTCGACGACGCCGTCCCGGCCGAGCGTGCGCAGGTAGGAGGGGCGCAGGCCTAGCGTATCCGTGAGGGCCTTCGGGTCGCGCACGAAATGCGCCGAGCAGTCGAAATGGGTGAACAGCCACTTGTGCGGGTTGAACACCAAGCTGTCGGCGAGATCCGCGCCGCGCATCAGGTCGCGGAACTCGGGGCAGATCATCGCACTGCCGGCCCAGGCGGCGTCGACATGGAGGAACACCCCGTGCCGGCGCGCCACCGCGGCCACGGCCTCGATCGGATCGCAGGCGCCGATGCCGGTGCCGCCGAGGCAGGCGACGATCGCGGCCGGCACCAGACCCGCCTCGCGGTCGGCCCGGATCGCCGCGTCGAGCGCCTCCGGGTCCATGCCGTGGAGCGCGCCCGCCACCGGAATCCGCACCAGGTTGGCGTCGCCGATGCCGGCGATGCGCACCGCCTTGTCGACCGAGGAATGCACCTGCTCGGAGGCGTAGACCCGCACCGTCGGCCCGCCGGCGAGGCCCTGGGCATTGCCGGTGAAGCCGAGCGCCCGCTCCCGTGCGGTGAGGAGCGCGGCGAGGGTGGCGCCCGACGCCGAATCCTGGATCACGCCGGAGAAGCCGTCGGGCAGGCCGATCATCTGGCGCAGCCAGTCCATCACCCGGGTCTCGAGCTCGGTCGCGGCCGGCGAGGTCTGCCAGAGCATGCATTGCGCGGCGAGCGCCGCGGTGACGAACTCCGCCACCAGGGAGGGCGGGCTGGCATTGGCCGGGAAATAGGCGAAGAAACGCGGGTGCTGCCAGTGGGTCATGCCCGGCATCACCACCCGGTCGAGGTCGGAGAAGATCCGCTCCATCGGCTCGCCCGCGACGGGCGGGGTGTCGGGCAATTGCCGAAAGATCTCGCCCGGCGCGACCTGCGCCCGCACCGGCCTCTCGCCGACGCCGGACAGGTAATCCACCGACCAGTCGGCGGCGCGGCGCGCCCAGGCCCGAAACGTCTCGTCGTCCATCCGCTCCTCCCGCCGGCCCGGCTTTTTCCGGTGCCCGGGCGGTGTCTAGCAGGTTTTGCGGGACGCGCCTCCTCACCCTGCTCGGGCGCGCAATCGAGGTGCGGGCCGCATCACGGACGGGGCCGGGTCCGACAATCGATCGCCGTATCGAGCCCACTTGAGGGCACGGGGAAAGCGTGCCACGATCAATCGAGACGGGGATATTTACGGTTGTTTAACCAATTTAAGGTTGCACCATGTGATCATGATTTCCTGAAGACCCAAGGTCACGAAAACCGACATGAGCATATTTGTCGGTCGCGTGAATTGTCGGAATTTGCTTCGATATTTCTTAACCCGTCATGTTAGTTCATGAGAGGAAGACGAGAGGAGTACGATGTTCGGGCGAGGCACCCAGATGAGACCGGCCGGCGCGCTGACCCAACGCCATGTTCGCGTGCAGAGCGAGGGCGCCGATCAGGATGGCTGCCTGATCTATCTCGGCGACCAGCTGGTCTCGCGGCTGATCCGCTTGCAGCCCGGCACCGCCGCGCCGGAGCACCGACACAAATGGCGCGTGGCGGAGACCTACGGTCCCGGCAAGGCGCTGGCCCGCGCCCCGCTCTTCGACACGCCCGACGCGGTGATCGACTGGATCGCCCGCCGCCTGCCGCGCCCGGCCCCGTCTCCCTGGCTGGACGCCCACCTGCTGCCGTGAGGCCTCGCCGCATACCCGGTCCGACGGGAGCGCAACGCCAGCGGTAAACGCTTCCAATTCAAAGGGTTTTCCGGCCCGTCATGGACGCCGGCGGATCGGTCCGGTGCGCCGGCGCACGCAAGGGCGGGCGGGCCGGGTCCATATTTCTCCCATGCCGCTCAAGCCCCGCCGCGCCCGCGTGAGACGCCGGGATGGGGGCGGCCGGAGACTCGTCATGATCCGCTTCGTCACCGCTGCGGCCTCAGCCGCCGTCGTCGCCCTTCCTCTCGCGGCCCTGCCCGTCCCGGCTTTCGCCAATGGCGGGGATCGCGAGCCGGCCGGCGGCGCCTTCATGAGCAGCTACGTCACCAACCCCTATGCCGCGGCCCGCGCGCCCGAGGCCCGCCCGCTCGACCGGCCGACGCCGTGGTTCGTGCCGAATGCCGCCGGGCCCGAGACCACCGGCTCCGTGCGGGCCCTCCCGCCTCACAGGCGGACGCATCGCTGAGGGCCGTCATGCGGCTGCCACACTCCCCAAGGTAAGCGTCCGGGTTGATCCGAGACGGAGCGCCGAGGGGACCCGATGACACAGCCGTCGCTGAACCGATCGCAGCAGGCCGAGGCCGCCGAGGATGCCGGCTCGAACCCGAGCCCGAACCCGACCCTCGGCGAGGTGGTGGCGCGGCGCTTCGACCGGCGCGAGATCCTGCGCGGCGGCTTGGCGGGAGGCTTGGCGGGAGGCTTGGCGGGAGGCTTGGCGGGAAGCCTGGCCGGAAGGCTGGCGGTCTCGGCGATCTCCGCGACCCTGGCCCCCCGGGCGGTGGCGGCCGCCGAGAGCCTGCCCGAGACCTTCCCGTTCCGCGAGCTGCCGGCGGGTGCCGACGAGCGCCACCACGTGGCGGAGGGCCACGACGCCGAGGTGCTGATCCGCTGGGGCGATCCCGTCCTGCCCGGCGCCCCGCCCTTCGACCCGCACAAGCAGTCGGCCGCCGCGCAGGCGCAGCAATTCGGCTACAACAACGACTTCCTGGGCTTCTTCCCGCTGCCGGGGGCGAGCGACCCCGCCGGTCACGGCCTCCTCGTCGTCAACCACGAATACACGAACGAGGAGCTGATGTTCCCCGGCCTCGGCCGGCAGGACGGCAAGGCCGCCTTCGCCGGGATGAGCCGCGACCTCGTCGACATCGAGATGGCGGCCCATGGCGGCTCGGTGATCGAGGTCAAGCGCGAGGACGGGCGCTGGCGCGTGGTGCCGGATTCCGCGTACGCCCGCCGCATCACCGCCTCGACCCCGATCCGGCTCTCCGGCCCCGCCGCCGGCTCGCCCCGCCTGCGCACGAGCGCCGACCCGGCGGGGACGCAGGTCCTCGGCATGCTGAACAACTGCGCCGGCGGCGTCACGCCCTGGGGCACGTGGCTGACCTGCGAGGAGAACATCAACTACTACTTCCAGGGCCGGCTCTCGGAGGGCTCGGCGGAGGCGCGCAATCACAAGCGCCTCGGCATGCCGGGCAACCTCTACGGCTGGGCCCGTTTCCACGCGCGCTTCGATCTGGGCAAGGAGCCCAACGAGCCGAACCGCTTCGGCTGGGTGGTCGAGATCAATCCCTTCGACCCGACGAGCGTGCCGGTGAAGCGCACCGCCATGGGTCGCTTCAAGCACGAGGGCGCCGCCGGGGCGCTCGCCAAGGACGGCCGCTACGTCGTGTTCCAGGGCGACGACGAGCGCTTCGACTACGTCTACCGCTTCGTCACCCGGGACGCGGTGAACAAGGACGACAGGTCGGCGAACCGCGATCTCCTCGATCACGGCACGCTGTCGGTCGCCCGCTTCGACGCGGACGGGCGCGGCACCTGGCTGCCGATCGTGTTCGGGCAGGGCCCGCTGACCCCGGAGAACGGGTTTCGCGACCAGGCCGACGTGCTGATCGAGACCCGCCGGGCCGCCGACCTCCTCGGCGCCACCAAGATGGACCGGCCGGAGGACGTCGAGGCCAACCCGAAGACCGGCAAGGTCTACGTGATGCTGACCAACAACGTGCGCCGCAAGGCCGACCAGGTCGATGCCGCCAACCCCCGGCCGGACAACCGCTTCGGCCATATCGTCGAGCTCTCGCCCGAGGGCGGGGACTTCGCGGCCGACCGCTTCGCCTGGGAGGTGCTGGTGCGCTGCGGCGATCCGTCGATCGCGGCGGTCGGCGCCACCTTCTCGTCGGCGACGACGAAGGACGGCTGGTTCGGCATGCCGGACAATTGCGCCGTCGACGGCCAGGGCCGGCTCTGGGTCGCCACCGACGGCAACTCGCCGGCCAAGACCGGCCGCGCCGACGGCATCTGGGCGATGGAGACCGACGGCGCCCGCCGCGGCACCGCCAAGCACTTCTTCCAGGTGCCGCTGGGGGCCGAGATGTGCGGCCCCTACTTCACCCCCGACGACACGACGTTCTTCGTCGCCGTGCAGCATCCCGGCGAGGCCGACGAGGAGGACCCGAACGCCGCCCCGGCGACCTTCGAGGCTCCGGCGACCCGCTGGCCCGACTTCGACCCCGCCCTGCCGCCGCGCCCGGCGGTGGTGGCGATCACGAAGAAGGGCGGGGGGAAGGTGGGGACGTAAAGCCTGCTCCGTCGAAGCACGCGCCGCCCTGAACCCTCCCCCGCGAAGGGGGGAGGGTTCAGGCGGCGTGCCCTCCTACAACACCTTGTCCAACGTCACCGGCAGCTTGCGCACCCGCTTCCCCGTCGCGTGCCAGATCGCATTCACGATCGCCCCGGCGCTGCCGGTCACGCCGATCTCGCCCACGCCCTTGATCCCGAGCGGGTTGACGTGGGGGTCCTCCTCCTCGACCAGGATCGCCGCGAGCGAGGGCACGTCGGCATTCACCGGCACGTGGTACTCGGCGAGGTTGGCGTTCATCGGCCGGCCGGTGCGTGGATCCATCACCGCCTGCTCGTGCAGGGCGAAGGAGACGCCCCAGATCATCCCGCCGTAATACTGGCTGCGCACCAGCCGCGGGTTGATGATCCGCCCGGCCGCGAAGGCGCCGACGAGGCGCGTCGCCCGGATCTGGCCGAGATCGGGATCGACCGTCACCTCGGCGAAGACCGCGCCGTGCGCGTGCATGGCGTAAGACTCGCGCGCCGCATCGGGCCCGGCCGCGCCCCTGCCCTCGACCGAGTCGAGGCCTGCCCGGCCGAGGATCTCCGTGAAGGCCTCGGATCGGGTCTCGTCGTCGCGCCGCACCAGCCGGCCGGCCCGGGCGATCACCCCGGCATTGCCGGCGCCGTAGAGGGGCGAGCGCCGGTCCTGCGTCGCGAGTGCGGCGAGCTGGGCGATCGCGTCGGACGCCGCGCCCTTGATCGCCGTGCCGGCAGTGGCGGTGTGGGCCGAGCCGCCGGCGATGCCGCCGTTGGGCAGGTCCGAGGTGCCGATGCGGAAATCGACCGCGTCGATGTCGAGGCCGAGCTCCTCGGCGGCGATCTGGGCCAAAGCCGTCCAGGCCCCCTGCCCCATGTCGATCGCCCCGATCGCGACGGACGCCTCGCCGCCGGCCGTGAGCACCGCCCGCGCCTCGGCCTGGAACATCAGGGCCGGGAAGGTCGCGGTGCCCATCCCCCAGCCGACGAGGAGGCCGTTCGCATCGCGCATCTGCCCGGGTGCCCGCGGGCGCCTGGCCCAGCCAAAGGCCTCCGCCCCGCGCGCGTAGCACTCGCGCAGCGCCTTCGAGGAGAACGGCTTGCCGGAGGCGGGCTCGGTCTCGGCGTAGTTGCGCAGGCGGAACTCCAGCGGGTCCATGCCGCAGGCCTCGGCCATCTCGTCGATCGCGCCTTCGAGCGCGACGCTGCCCGAGGCCTCGCCGGGCGCGCGCATGAAGAGCGGCGTGCCGGTGTCGAGCCGCACCGCCCGGTGCCGGGTGGCGAGCGCCGGCGCGGCATAGAGCGTGCGCGAGACGCCGCCGCTCGGCTCGATGAAGTCGTCGAAGGTGCTCGTCGCGGTGAGCGTGTGGTGGTCGAGGGCGGTGAGCCCGCCATCCTCGCCCGCGCCGAGGCGCAGGGTCTGGCGGGTCGGGGCGCGGTGGCCGACCGGGCCGAACATCTGCGGCCGGCTCAGCACCAGCTTCACCGGCCGGCCGACGAGGCGGGCCGCCATGATGCCGAGCACTTGGGGACCGGCGATCATCCCCTTCGAGCCGAAGCCGCCGCCGAGGAACGGGCTGCGGATGTGGATGTCGCTGGCTGAGATGCCGAACAGGCCGGCGATCCGCCCCTGCGCCATCGCCAGCCCCTGCGAGGGCATGTCGAGGTCGAGCCGGTCGCCGTCCCAGGTGGCGACGACGGCGTGCGGCTCCATGGCGTTGTGGTACTGGGCCGGCGTCTCGTAGGTCGCCTCGACGGTGCGCGCCGCCGCGGCGAGGCCGGCCGCGACGTCGCCAACCTCCCTATCGGCCGGGTCGCCGACGCCGATCGCCGGCGGGGTGAAGGCGTCCGCCGAATCGAGCCCGACCGCCGGCGTCTCGGCCGCGTAGGTCGGATCAAGCAGGGCGGCGCCCTCGGTCGCGGCCTCCAGCGTCTCGGCGATCACCACCGCGACCGGCTGGTTGGCGTAGCGCACTTCATCATCTTGCAGGAGGTCGAGCCGGAAGGTGAAGCCGTCATGCTTCTCGTCCGGGTGCTGCGCGAGCGCGGGCTTGTTCTGCGGCGTCATCACGGCGACGACGCCGGGATGCGCTTTCGCCGCCGCGACGTCGAGATGGGTGACCCGGCCACGCGCGATACGGCTCACCGCCGTCACGGCGTAGAGCATCCCGGGCGGGTGGTGGTCGGCGGCGTAAGCGGCAGCGCCGGTCACCTTCAGGATCCCGTCCCGGCGGGTGAGCGGCTGGCCGAGACTGGAGCCGTGGCGGATCTGGCGGGGAGCGGTCTCAGACATGAGCGGCCTCCGGAAGCGGGGCGAAGGCGGAACCCGGCAGCGCCGGCAGGCGCTCCGGCGTGCCGGACGCGGCGCGTTGGAACGCCCGCACCACGAGGCGGCGGGCGAGCTCGATCTTGAAGGCGTTGGCTTGACCGGTGGGCGTGGCGCCGGCGAGCGCGACCTCGGCGGCCTGCGCGTAGGC
>JAEWKL010000716.1 GCA_023386115.1 Pseudomonadota bacterium | reverse complement strand
CCGCAGCACCGCGCCCGCGTCAAGGAGGGCTTGGCCGGCGCGGCTCGCCTCGACGAGGCGCAGGTCCCGCGTCACCACGAAGGCCGGGTCCGCCACCCGCTCGAGCAGCGTCTCCCCGGCCGCGAAGGCGGCGCTGGCCGAGAAGCAGGCCCGGTTGGTCTCGATCGCCCGGCGCATGCGCGGCCCGATCCGCTCCATCACGGCGGCGAGCCGGCCGTGCTCGCGCGAGGCCCGGGCGAGGTCGTGCTGCAGGTTCAGCACCGCCAGACGGCCATCGGCGTCGATGAGCTTGATCCCGCTCGAGGCTTTCATGCCGCCGAGGCGCGACAGCCAGTCATTGTAGAACTCGGTGCGGCGCAAGGACGAGGCCGGCATCCGCTCCTCGGAATGCATCGACACCATCGTGGGCGTCGACAGGATCACGGAGATCCACGGGTTGACGGCGCCGTAATGCGCTTCGTAGGCCGCGATGACGCCGGGGTCCCAGCCCCACTGGACCAGGGGCAGGCCGGTCCCGGCGGCAGCATCGACGACCTGGAGCACCGGCCATATCCCGGGCACGAGGCGTCCGATCTCGGCCATCACGGCGTCCCAGGCCGCGGGATCGCAGGCGGCGTGATCGACCGCGAGGCCGATCTCCTCGCTCATCCGGTGCACGCGCTCCGCCTCGCCCATCGCCGTCGGTTCCGACTGATCGACCGGTCTTCCGCGCCGGTCCGGCACGGTGTCACGGGGCCGGCGCGCGAGTCCAGAACCCAGGTCCGGAATCCGGCCCCGGAATCGCCGATTTCGCGAGGCGGGACAGCCTCTTCTTCGGGCATCTCGCGGCTTGCCCGCGGTGTCGCGCGGGACTAGGGTCCCGCCCGCTCGAAGACCCGGACGGCCCAGCCTCGGACCGCCCGGGCATTGTTCCAAGATTTCCCGTTTTTACAAGATTTCCGGAGTCGACATCATGGGCTTTCTGGCCGACGCCCTCTCGCGCGTGAAACCCTCCGCCACCATCGTGATGACCCAGAAGGCGCGGGACCTGAAAGCCCAAGGGCGCGACGTCATCAGCCTGTCGGTCGGCGAGCCGGATTTCGACACGCCCGAGCACATCAAGCAGGCGGCGATCGAGGCGATCCGCCGGGGCGAGACCAAGTATCCGCCGGTCTCCGGCATCGTGCCGCTGCGCGAGGCGATCGCCAAGAAGTTCAAGCGCGAGAACGGGCTCGACTACAAGCCGAGCCAGACCATCGTCGGCACCGGCGGCAAGCAGGTGATCTACAACGCGCTGCTCGCCACCCTGAACCCGGGCGACGAGGTGGTGATCCCGCGGCCCTACTGGGTGTCCTACCCGGAGATGGTCGGCCTGTGCGGCGGCACCCCGGTCTTCGCCGAGACCACGATGGAAACGAACTTCAAGCTCCAGCCCGAGGAGCTGGAGCGCGCCATCACGCCGAAGACCAAGTGGGTGATCCTCAACTCGCCCTCGAACCCCTCCGGCGCCGCCTACAGCCACGCCGAGATGAAGGCCCTGACCGACGTGCTGGTGCGCCACCCCCACGTCTGGGTGCTCACCGACGACATGTACGAGCACCTGGTCTACGGCGACTTCAGCTTCGTGACCCCGGCCCAGGTCGAGCCGGCGCTCTACGACCGGACGCTGACCATGAACGGCGTCTCGAAGTCCTACGCCATGACTGGCTGGCGCATCGGCTATGCCGCCGGCCCCGAGCACTTGATCAAGGCGATGGACTTCGTCCAGGGCCAGCAGACCTCGGGCGCCGCGACGATCTCGCAATGGGCGGCGGTGACCGCCCTCGAGGGGCCGCAGGACCACCTGGCGCAGTTCCGGGCCGCGTTCCAGACCCGGCGCGACCTCGTCGTGTCGATGCTGAACCAGACCAACGGCCTGCGCTGCCCGACGCCGGAGGGGGCGTTCTACGTCTACCCGTCCTGCGCCGAGCTGATCGGCAAGCGCACGCCGGAGGGCAAGGTGATCGAGACCGATGAGGATTTCGTCACCGAGCTGCTGATGGCCGAGGGCGTCGCCTCGGTGCACGGCTCGGCCTTCGGCCTCGGGCCCAACCTGCGCATCTCCTACGCGACCTCGAACCAGCTCCTGGAGGAGGCGTGCAGCCGCATCCAGCGCTTCTGCGGCTCGCTGCGCTGACGCGGCTCCCCGGCTGATCGCCTGATTCGACCCGGCGGGCCCGTGCCCGCCGGGTTTTTCTTGGGCGCGGTCAAGCTTTCCGGCCGGCGCGTTTAGACGCAAGCGCCGTGGCCCCATTCCGGTTGCCCCGCGGCCCCGGTCTGGCTTACACGGGCCGTCCTCGATGCCGGCGCGCCCGGAGGCTTCCGGAACCCATCCGGGCTGTGCGGCAAAGAGGTCGGCGATGACGGGGTGGGGCGGACCAGTTCTCTGCAACCCATTCCTGTGAGGCTCAGTGGGCCGAGCAGTCGCAGGAGCGTCACGGGTTCGGGGAACAGGAACCGCGACCCTGGCGCATGGCCCACCAGAGTTCCCGACGATTCGTCGGACTCCGCTCGTCGGTTCCCGTCATCTTGGCGGACCGAGGCTCCCGTTGTGGGACGTCCTGAAGTCAGCTGCGAGGGGCCGCGCGTTAAGCATTGTGGCCCAAGATGAGCGGAACGGGCCGGATCGGCGGCCCAGCGAGATCGTGGGTCCCGACCAGCCATGTGGCGCCTCCTCACCGGCGGAATCAAAGTCATCATCGCGATCGCCGCGCTGACCACGGCTGCGAACTGGATCGCCCTGCGCGAGAAGGACCGGGCGCCGAGCCCGGCCCTCGCGGCGGCGATCGATCCGGCCACCACCGGCGCCATCGCGGCCCGCAAGTCCGAGGCCGCACCCGCCCGCCTCGACCAGCGCAGCCTCGGGCGGCTGATGTCCGAGGCATCGGGGGATGGCAGGCGGCGCTGACAGCCGATCGGCTTGATGTCCACGGGCCGCGAAGCCGACGTCATCCATTTGCGCCTCAGAGCGAGGTCGCGGGCGGGATGGAGCCGACCGGGGCGCCGGAAGAAGCCTTTCTCGCTCGGGCCCACCAACGTCACTGCGCCAGCACGACCAGCCATCCCGGCACCCCCACGCCGTTCTGCCGCCGGATCTCCGCCGGCTCCAGCAGCGCGACCGTCAGTCCCGCCGCCGCCGCATCCTCCCGCACGCTCGCGACCCCGTGGGCATAGCGCCCGTCCGCCCCGAGGACGGTGCCGCGCTCGCCCGGATGCCCCTGCACCGTGAAGGCGAACAGGCCGCCTTGCGCCAGCACCCGGGCGGTGTCCCGCAGCACCGGGCCAATCTCGCGCAGGTAGATGAACACGTCGGCCGCCACCGCGAGGTCGGCGCTCCCCGGTGGCTCGGCGCGCAACACCTCCCGCACATCGCCCTCGTGCAGGCGGGCGTAGAGGCCGGTGCGCCGGGCCTCGGCCAGCATCCCGGGCGAGAGATCGATGCCGGTCAACGTGCCGGCGATCCCTTCGAGGGCGCGGGCCATCAGGCCGGTGCCGCAGCCGAGATCGAGGAGGCGCGGAAAGAACGCCTCCGGCCCGCGCAGGCGCTCCAGGGCCGCCCGGATCAGCGCCGGGCCGCAATAGCCGAGACCCTCCACCAGATGGCGCTCGAAGCGGCCGGCATAACCGTCGAACAGCGCCCGGATATAGGCCGGCGAGATCGCCTCCTCGGCCGCTTCGCCGAGTTCCGCCAGATGCAGGCGGGCCCCTAAGGAATCTTCCGGGTCGAGGGCGAGCGCCGCCCGGAACGCCTCCGCGGCGTCCGCCTGCGAGGCCGGATCGGCGGCGCGGGCGCGGCCGAGCAGCAGCCAGGCCGGGCCGTAGCCGGGGGCGCGTTCCAGCACCTGGGCGGCGAGGTCGGCGGCGGCGCCCGCATCGCCCCCGGCCAGGGCGGCCTCGGCCCAGGCGTAGCGGCGGTCGGCGAGGAGGTCGCCGGAGGAGCGGACGGGCGGGGGCATCAGGCGATTCCGGGGGGCGGGACGGACGGGATGGGACGCCTATATACCCAGCCCCGCGCCCGGGAAGAGGCTTCACCGTTCCGAGGATCGATGCCGTCGCGTCCCACCGATCTGCTCACCCTGACCCGCGAGGGGCTGTACTGCCCGCCGGGCGATTTCCACGTCGATCCGGTCCGGCCGGTGCCGCGCGCGCTGATCACCCACGGCCATGCCGACCACGCCCGGGCAGGGCACGGCGCCGTGCTGGCGACCCCTGAGACCCTGCGCATCATGGCGGTGCGCTACGGCGAGGATTTTTGCCGGACCCGCCAGGAGGCGCGGCTCGGCGAGGCGATCCGGTTGCACGACGTGACGGTGCGCTTCCATCCCGCCGGCCACGTCCTCGGCTCGGCCCAGATCGCGATCGAGCAGGGCGGCTGCCGCATCGTCAATTCGGGCGACTACAAGCGGGCGCGCGACCCGACCTGCCTTCCGTTCGAGGTGGTGCCCTGCGACGTGTTCATCACGGAAGCGACCTTCGGCCTGCCGGTGTTCCGCCATCCGGTCGCCCGCGACGAGGTGCGCAAGCTGCTCGCTTCGGTGCGGCTGTTCCCTGAGCGCACCCACATCGTTGGCGCCTACGCGCTCGGCAAGGCGCAGCGGGTGATGGCGCTCCTGCGCGAGGAGGGCTTTTCCGAGCCGATCTACCTGCACGGTGCGATGGAGAAGCTGACCGAGCTCTACCGGCGCGAGGGCGTGCCGCTCGGTGAGACCATCAAGGTCGTGGCGGCGGAACGACCGACGTTAGGGGGCAGGATCGTGATCTGCCCGCCCTCCGCCATCCAGGACCTGTGGTCGCGAAAATTCCCTGATCCGGTCACCGGCTTCGCCTCGGGCTGGATGCGGGTGCGCGCCCGCGCCCGCCAGAAGGGCGTCGAGCTGCCGCTCGTCATCTCCGACCATTCGGACTGGGACGACCTCTGTCGCACCATCCAGGAGACCGGTGCCGGGGAAGTCTGGGTCACCCACGGCCAGGAGGACGCCCTGGTGCATTGGTGCGGCACGCAAGGCATCCGCGCCAAGCCCCTGCACATGCTGGGCTACGGCGACGAGGGCGAGGCCGAGCCGGAGCCCCAGGAAGCCGGGACGACCACCCGAGACGCCGGGAGCAGAGGTGCGGAGGGCGCCGCGTGAACGACTTCGCCCATCTCCTCGACCGCCTCGCCTACGAGCCGCGCCGCAACGCCAAGCTGCGCCTGCTCCAGGACTTCTTTCGCCATACCGCCGATCCGGACCGTGGCTACGCGCTCGCCGCCATGACGGGCTCCTTGAGCTTCCGCGAGGCCAAGCCCGGCCTGATCCGCGGCCTCGTCGAGGAGCGGGTCGATCCGGTGCTGTTCCGGATGTCGCACAACTACGTCGGCGACCTCGCCGAGGCCACGGCCCTCATCTGGCCCGGGAGGGGGGATGAGCCGGGCCCGGGCCACAACAACCCGCCGGTGCCGACCCTGTCCGAGGTGGTGGAGGCGTTGGGCACGATCGGCAAGGGCGAGCTGCCGGCGCGGCTCGCCGCCTGGCTCGACGCCCTCGACGAGACCGGGCGCTGGGCGCTCCTCAAGCTCATCACGGGGGAGTTGCGGGTCGGGGTCTCAGGCAGGCTGGCGAAGACCGCGGTGGCGAGCCTCGGCGGGCACGAGGCCGACGCGGTGGAGGAGGTCTGGCACGGCCTCGCGGCGCCGTACCCCGAGCTGTTCGCCTGGGTCGAGGGTCGGTCCGGCCCGCCGGAATCGGTCAACCCGGCGCCGTTCCGCCCCGCCATGCTCTCGCACCCGATCGAGGAGGAGGCGGACCTCGACAAGCTCGATCCCGACGCGTTCTCGGCCGAGTGGAAATGGGACGGCATCCGGGTCCAGCTCGCCGGCGGGCGCGACCGCGACGGAAGGCAGGTCCAGAAGATCTACTCGCGCACCGGCGAGGACATTTCCGGCGCCTTCCCGGACCTTGCCGAGGCGATCACCTTCTCGGGTGCCCTCGACGGCGAGCTGCTGATCCTGCGCGAGGGGCGGGTGCAGAGCTTCAACGTGCTCCAGCAGCGCCTGAACCGGAAGGCGGTGACGGGCAAGCTCCTGCAGGACTTCCCTGCCCATGTCCGCGCCTACGACCTTCTCGCCGAGGACGGGGAGGATCTGCGGCCCTTGAGCTTCGCCGAGCGCCGGGCCCGGCTGGAGCGCTTCGTCGCCGGGCTCGACCACGCCCGCATCGACCTCTCGCCCGTCGTTCCCTTCGCCGACTGGCCGGCTTTGGCCGCTGCCCGGGCCGATCCGGCCTCGGTGGGCGCCGGGCCGGATGCGGACGCGATCGAGGGCGTGATGCTCAAGCGCCTCACCAGCCCCTACCAGCCCGGCCGGCCCAAGGGGCCCTGGTGGAAGTGGAAGCGCGAGCCCTACCTCGTCGACGCGGTGATGATGTACGCCCAGCGCGGCCACGGGAAGCGCTCGTCGTTCTACTCCGACTACACGTTCGGGGTCTGGCGCGAGGCGCCGGACGGGGCCGAGGAGCTGGTGCCGGTGGGCAAGGCCTATCACGGCTTCACCGACGAGGAGTTGGCCAAGCTCGACCGCTACGTCCGCAACCACACCACCAAGCGCTTCGGCCCGGTGCGGGAGGTGGAGTACGGCGTCGCAAAAGGGCTGGTTCTGGAGATCGCCTTCGAGGGCGTGCAGCGCTCGACCCGACACAAGTCCGGCGTGGCGATGCGCTTTCCCCGTGTCAGCCGCATCCGCTGGGACAAGCCGCCGGCCGAGGCCGACCGGATCGAGGCGCTCGAGCGCATCCTGGCCCGCGGCGAAAAGGACGTGCACCCCGGACGGGAGATCGCCGAATGAGACGCGTCGAGATGATCGCCCAGGGACCGCTCGCCCGCCAAGCCACCGGGCGCCTCGTGGTCGACACGAAGGGCCAGGGCTTCACCGAGATCACCGAGGCGGTCGCGGGCTTCGTCCGCGAGGTAGCCTTGGGCCACGGCCTGCTCACGGTGTTCTGCCGCCACACCTCGGCCTCGCTGACGATCCAGGAGAATGCCGATCCGGACGTGCGCACCGACCTGATGACCGCTCTCGACCGGCTGGCGCCGCGGAACGCCGGGTACGTCCACGGCGTCGAGGGGCCGGACGACATGCCGGCCCATATCCGCACCCTGCTCACCGATGCCTCGCTGACGATCCCTCTCGTCGACGGGCGGCTGGCGCTCGGCACCTGGCAGGGGATCTACCTGATCGAGCACCGCGACCGGCCGCATCGGCGCGAGATCGTGCTGCATCTCGTCGGCGCCTGACCCGCGGGGGGGCGCCGGGCGAGGGACCTGCGCGGATGGCGCTCTGGCTCGACGGCCGGCTGCTGTCGCACAGCGGCTGCCGGTGATCCCGCGCGATCCAGGCTCGTGGATCGGCAGTGGTGCCCGGGGGAAGAAGGGCGTCGCCGATCATCGATCTCGGGACGTCACGATCGAGATGGGAGCCTCGCGACGGATCACGGCCCGTCGGATCCGAATCTCGCTTCTGCTGGGCGTCCTGCCGAGCACACCTGGCCATCGCCTCGGCATCGCAGATCATCGATCCCGCGCCTCCGGCACGATCCTGCCACCGGCCTGCGTGAGCCACGCGATGGCAATCAGAAAATCTTGATTTTCCGGCAGCCTATCTCTGACATTGTCAATTTTTTCTATGCAATAAATTGATTATTAAGGATATTTTGCGTATTTTCCGGCGCAGCCACATAGCAAAAATCAGCATAAACATATGCATAATACTTCATGTTGCGTCGCAACAAACTCCGTGCTTATTTGGTAATAGCTCGTGAACTAATGGGGATCGCAGTGACCATGACTGTGAAATATTTTGCGTTTTCGCTCCTCGCTCTCAGTGCGTGGCCGGCCCATGCGCAGGATCGTTCATCCGCGATCACCGTCTTCCCGCCCATCATGCGGGAGATGGCGCGCGACACCGCCGCGCTGCGCCCCCGGGCAGAGCTGACCACGACGCCCCAGCCGGTCCCGGCCGCGAAGGCCGCGCCTCGCCCCGATCTGGTTGCACGCGGCTATGTCGAGCCCGTCGCAGCGGCGCTCACCGGCGCGCTCGATTAGGCGAGCGCCCCCACCGCGCTGCCCGTGAAGGCTGCCCGCGGTTCCTGACGACGGGAGCGAGGGAACCGCCGGCCCGTCCCGTCCTCCGCACTCGGGCCGGCCACCCCGCGGGCGTGGATAGCGCACACGCTCCGGTTTCAAGTCCGCCAAAAAAGCTATAGAGACAAAAGAAGTAGGCCGAGAAGCGCCAAGGAGCGCGGGTGCCGTGGCGGGGAGTGCGTTGGGTTCCGAGACCACCATCGTCGTCGCGGACGACCACCCGCTCTTTCGCGGTGCCCTGCGCGGCGCCGTGACGGCGATCCTGCCCGGCGCCCGGATCATCGAGGCGAGCGGGCTCGAGCCGCTGACGGCGATCCTCGACCAGGAGCCCGAGATCGACCTCGTGCTCCTCGACCTGACCATGCCGGGGGTGCAGGGCTTCTCCGGCCTGATCTACCTGCGGGCGCAGCACCCGGCGATCCCCGTGGTGATCGTGTCGGCCAACGAGGACCCGGTGGTGATCCGCCGCGCCCTCGATTTCGGCGCCGCCGGCTTCATCCCGAAATCCCTCGAGGTCGACCGCATCGGCGAGGCGATCGGCCAGGTGCTCGCCGGCGGCCATTGGTCGCCGCCGGACATCGAGCTGTCGGCCTCCGAGGACAAGGAGACGGCCGACCTGATGCGCCGCCTCGCCACCCTGACGCCGCAGCAGGTGCGGGTGCTGATGATGCTGTCCGAGGGGCTGCTCAACAAGCAGATCGCCTACGAGCTCGGCGTCTCGGAGGCGACCGTGAAGGCCCATGTCTCGGCGATCCTGCAGAAGCTCGGCGTCGAGAGCCGCACCCAGGCGGTGATCGTTTCCTCCCGCATCGGCGCGACGCTGAAGCCCCCGGCCGGCGTGGAGTAGGGCCCCGTCACTCGAACGATGACACGGGCGACGTCCGGGTGGTCGGGACCGTCCCGGATCGTCGCCGCGGCAGAGGCGACGCTCAGGCCGCCCGCTTCTTGAACGTGCCCACCAGCAAGGCGGTGATCGCGGTGCCGGCCACGAGGGCCACCACGGCGCCCAGCACCGGGGTGATGGCGTTCGGGATCGGCAGCACGAACAGCCCGCCATGGGGGACGCGGAGCGCCACCCCGAGGGTCATCGACAGGGCGCCCGCCACCGCCGAGCCCGCCACCAGGGCCGGGATCACTCGCAAGGGGTCGGCGGCCGCGAAGGGAATCGCGCCCTCGGTGATGAAGGCGGCGCCGAGCACCGCCGCGGCGCTGCCGGCCTCCCGCTCCGCCGCGGTGAAGCGGCCGGGGAAGAGCCGCGTGGCGAGCGCAATGCCGAGCGGTGGGGTCATGCCGGCGAGCATCACGGCGGCCATCGGGGCGTAGATGCCTGACGAGATCAGGGCGGCGGAGGAGGCGTAGGCCGCCTTGTTGATCGGCCCGCCCATGTCGAGCGCCATCATGGCGCCGAGGATCAGGCCGAGCAGCAGCGCGCTCGCGCCCTGCATGCCCTTGAGCCAGCCGGTGAGCGCGGCCAGCAAAGCTGCCACCGGCACGCCGATGACGTAGACCATCAGCAGGCCGGTCACCAGCGTGCCGATGAGCGGCAGGATCAGGACGGGCTTCAGGCCTTCGAGATTCTTCGGCAGGCGGATGCTGCGGCTGAGGAACGAGACGGTCGTGCCGGCGATGAAGCCCGCCACGATGCCGCCGAGGAAGCCTGCATTGAGGTTGGCCGCCAGCATGCCGCCGATCATGCCGGGCGCGATGCCGGGCCGGTCGGCGATCGAGTAGGCGATGTAGCCGGCGAGCGCCGGCACGATCAGCGCGAAGGCCGCCTTGGCGCCGATCTCGCCGAGCGCGAAGCCGAGCGTCCCCTTGTTCTCGGGCGACATCGCGTCGATGCCCCCGAAGGCGAAGGCCAGCGCGATCAACAGGCCGCCCGCCACCACGAAGGGCAGCATGAACGACACGCCGGTCATCAGGTGCTTGTAGGCGCCGGCCTTCTTCTCGGCGGCGGCCGGGCGAGCGGAGCCGGATTCGGCTGCCGCCTCCCCTTGTCGCTCGGCGTCCTTCAGGGCGGTGGCGATCAGGCCCTTGCCGTCGCGGATCGCCGCCTTGGTGGTGGTGGCGTAGACCCGCTTGCCGGCGAAACGGCCGCGATCGACCCCGGTATCGGCCGCGATCAGCACGAGGTCGGCCGCCGCGATCTCGTCCGCCGTGAGCGCGTCGCGGGCGCCGACCGAGCCTTGCGTCTCGACCCGCACCGCGTGGCCGAGCGCCTGCGCGGCGGCCTGGATGCCCTCCGCCGCCATGAAGGTGTGGGCGATGCCGGTCGGGCAGGAGGTGATGGCGACGATGCGCTTGGGCCCGCTCGTCTCCGGTGCAAAGCCAGGATCGCGACCCGGATTCTTGCCCGCGAGCGCCCGGTCGATCACCCCGTCGACGTCGGTGAGCACGTCCTCGATCGCGGCCTTGGCCCGCCGCAGGGCCCCGAAGCGGCCCTCGCCGAGGTCCCCGGTGCCGACGAGGAGCACCGCATCGGCGCCCCGGATCACGCCCTCGCTCAAGGGGACGCCGGTCGCGCCGCGGCCGCGGAGTTCGAGGTCGATGCGCTGGTTGCGCCGCCCCGCCGCCCGGCGCAGCGCCTCGGCCGCCAGCACCGCATGGGTGCTGAGATCGCCGCCGCCGACGACGGCCACCAAGTGGGTCATAGGGTGTTCCTCCTGGACTGTGTTGTGGTTGCCGGACGAAGCGGCGTCGATTGACTGGAATCGAATTCTTCCATCCCACTCGCGACCTCATCCTGAGGTGTCAGTCGATGTCCAATCGACTGACCTCGAAGGAGGGCTCCAGGGATCTCGGGGATTTCTGGATGTCTCCTGCGAGGCCGCTCCGCGGCACCTCAGGATGAGGTCGCGGTGGGATCGTCTTGGATCAAGTCACGCCTCCAGAGCGCGAACCTCGATATCCCTCGCGATCGCCTCGACCGCCTCCCGCCCCGGCAGGTTGGCCCCCGCCCGGGTCAGCTTGCCGGCCGCGAAGGCCAGCGCCAGGCGGGCGGTGTCGGCGAGGCTCAGATCCGCGCAGAGGCCTGCGACCAGCCCGGCCACCAGGGCGTCGCCGGCCCCGACGGTGCTCGCCACCTCCATGCTCGGCGGGAGCGCATGCAGCACCTCCGCGTCGCGCACGAACACCGCTCCTTGCGCCCCGAGGGACACCACCACGAGCGGGACGCCGCGCCGCACCAGGCCTCGCGCCGCCTCGACCACGTCGGCGAGGGCGGGGAGGGGGCGGCCGGCCCATTCCTCCAGCTCGTGCCGGTTGGGCTTCACCGCGTCGGGCAGGGTCCCGGCTGCGAGGGCGGCGGCCAAGGCCGGACCCGAGGCGTCGAGCAGCACACGGGCGCCGCGGTCCTTCATCTCGGCGGTCAGCTCAGCGTAGAGGCCGGGCTCCGCCCCCGCCGGCAGGCTGCCGGCCAGCACCGCGAGCGTGTCGGGGCCGGCGGCCTCGGCCAGCACGGCCCGCACCGTGCGCAGGGTCGCCGGATCGAGAGTGAGGCCCGGCAGGTTGACGTCGGTGGTACCGGCGGCATCGACGAGCTTCAGGTTGGTGCGGGTCTCGCCCGGCACCCAGACGCAGCGGTCGTCGATGCCCTTGGCAGAGAACAGGGCCTCGAAGGCGGCGGCGTTGCCGGCGCCGAGTACCCCGGCGGCGGCGACCGCGATGCCCCAATCGGCGAGGCAGCTCGCGACGTTGATGCCCTTGCCGCCGGCATCGTCCCGCACCGCGCGGGCGCGATGGACCGCCCCCGGCTCCAGCCGGTCGAGGGCGACCGTCCGGTCGATCGCCGGGTTGAGGGTCAGGGTGAGGACGCGGGTCACGGGCGTGCCTCCGTCGGGCCGGAGGACAGGGGGTCGAGGGCCCGCACCGACGCGGCGTCCGCTTGCGCGCAGGCCTCGTCCGCCAAGGCCTTCAGCTCGGCCAGCGAGGCGGCGCGCAGGCGCGCCTTCACCGCCGGCAGGTCGCGGGGGGTCATCGAGAGCTCGTGCACCCCGAGGCCCGCCAGCAGCCCTGCCCCGAACGGATCGCCGGCGATGCCGCCGCAGACCCCGACGAAGCGCCCGTGCCGGGCCGCCCCCTCGCAGGTCATCCGCACCAGGCGCAGGACCGCCGGGTGGAGCGAATCGGCCTCGGGCGCCAGCTCGGTGTTCTGGCGGTCGATGGCCAGCGCGTACTGCGTCAGGTCGTTGGTGCCGATCGAGAAGAAGTCGCAATGGGCCGCCAGGGCATCGGCCTGGATCGCCGCCGCCGGCACCTCGATCATGATGCCGAGCGGGACCTGCGGCGCGCCGATCTCGGCGCGGATCCGCTCGCAGGCCTCGCGCAGGGCCAGCACCTCGGGCGCCGAGGTGATCATCGGGAACATGATCGAGAGCGGCGCGTCCTTCCCCGTCGGGGCGCCCGCCGGCACGCCGTCCCGCGCGGCGCGATAGAGGGCGCGCAGCTGCGGCTCCATCAGGTCGGGCCGGCGCAGGAGCAGCCGGGCGCCGCGCACCCCGAGAAAAGGGTTCTCCTCCTTCGGCAGGGCGAGGTGGGGCACCTGCTTGTCGCCGCCGATATCGAGGGCGCGCACGATCAGCGGACGGCCGTTCAGCGCCTCCAGCATCGCCCGGTAGGTGGCGTACTGGTCGTCCTCGTCCGGGGTGTCGCCGCGCTCGAGGAACAGGAACTCCGTCCGCATCAGGCCGACGCCCTCGGCGCCCTGCGACAGGGCGAAGGGCACCTGATCGGGCGTGTTGACGTTGGCGCCGATGGCGAGGGCGTGCCCGTCGCGGGTGCGGGCCGGCAGGCCGCGCTCGCGCGCCTCCGCTTCCTGCGTCGCCCTCAGGGACTCGCGCCAGGCCTGCGCCGAGGCGAGGTCGCGTTCGCTCGGATCGACGTAGAGCCGCCCGGTGGTGCCGTCGAGGATCGCGGTCTTGCCTGTGCCCAGGGCGAGCTGGCCGGGCCCGGCCGCCACCACCGAGGGGATGCCGAGCGTCCGGGCGAGGATCGCCGTGTGGGAGGTCGGACCGCCCTGCGCGGTCGCGAGCCCGAGCACCCGGGCGGGATCGAGCCCGGCCGTGTCGGACGGCGCGAGGTCGGCGCCGACGAGGAGGCAGGGCTGGCCCGGCAGGGCGTGGCCGGCCTGGAGCGCCGGGTCGATCTGCGCCAGCACCCGGCGGCCGACATCGCGCAGATCTGCCGCGCGGGCGGCCAGCACCGGGTTGCCGAGGGCCGAGAGCTGGCCGGCCATCCGCTCCACCGCCTGGTGCCAGGCGAAGGCCACGCCGTGGCCCTCGACCATCAGCTGGCAGGCCAGCGTGATCAGGTCGGTGTCGGCGATGAGGTCGGCTTGCGCCTTGAAGATCCCCGCATCGGCCTTGCCGAGGCGCCGGCCGGTATCGTCGGCGAGCGCCCGGAGCTGCGCTGCCGTCGATTCCAGGGCCGCGTGCAGCCGGTCGCCGCCGCGGGTCAGCGGCTCGGGCTCGTCCGGCATTGCGACCTCGGTGGCCCCCAGCACGTGGATCGGCCCGATGGCGAGGCCGGGGCTCGCGCCGATGCCGGGGATGATCTGGCAGGGATCGGCCGGGTTCCAGCCCGCCACCGGGGCGGCGGCCTTCGCGGCGGCCTCCGCCGCGCGGGCGGCGGCCGCCTTCTCGCCGGCGGAGAGACCGGTCACCGCAGCCTTGAGC
>JAEWKL010000373.1 GCA_023386115.1 Pseudomonadota bacterium | reverse complement strand
CCCGCGAGCGCCACGTCGCCCGCGGCAAGCTCCTGCCCCGCGACCGGGTCCTGCGCCTGCTCGACCCGGGCTCGCCCTTCCTCGAGGTCGGGGCGCTCGCTGCGAACGGGATGTACGGCGAGGACATCCACGCCGCCGGCATCATCACCGGCATCGGCCGGGTGGCGGGCCGCGAGGTGATGGTGGTCTGCAACGACGCCACCATCAAGGGCGGCACCTACTATCCGCTCACGGTCAAGAAGCACCTGCGGGCGCAGGAGATCGCGCTCCAGAACCGCCTGCCCTGCCTCTACCTCGTCGATTCCGGCGGCGCCAACCTGCCGCAGCAGACGGAGGTCTTTCCCGACCGCGAGCATTTCGGCCGGATCTTCTACAACCAGGCGCAGATGTCGGCCGCCGGCATCCCGCAGATCGCCTGCGTGATGGGCTCCTGCACCGCGGGCGGCGCCTACGTGCCGGCGATGTCGGATGAGAGCGTGATCGTGCGCCGCCAGGGCACGATCTTCCTCGGCGGCCCGCCGCTGGTGAAGGCCGCGACCGGCGAAGTGGTGAGCGCCGAGGATCTCGGCGGCGCCGACGTCCACGCCCGGCTCTCCGGCGTCGCCGACCACTACGCCACCGACGATTCCCACGCGCTCGCGATCCTGCGCCGCATCGTCGGCGGTCTCAACACCGTCAAGCGTCCGGACCTCGACATGACGGCCCCCATCGATCCGGCCTACGACGTCTCCGACCTCGACGCCCTGGTGCCGACCGACCTGCGCAAGCAGTACGACGCCCGCGAGCTGATCGCCCGCCTCGTCGACGGCTCGGAGTTCGACGAGTTCAAGCGGCTCTACGGCACGACCTTGGTCACGGGCTTCGCGCGGCTGCACGGCATGCCGGTCGGGATCCTGGCCAATAACGGCATCCTCTACTCGGAGAGCGCGCTGAAAGGCGCGCACTTCATCGAATTGTGCTGCCAGCGGCGGATCCCGCTGATCTTCCTCCAGAACATCTCGGGCTTCATGGTCGGGCGCGAGGTCGAGGCCGGCGGCATCGCCAAGAACGGCGCCAAGCTCGTGACGGCGGTCGCCACCGCCGCGGTGCCGAAGCTCACGCTGATCGTCGGTGGCTCCTACGGCGCCGGCAATTACGGCATGTGCGGCCGGGCCTACTCGCCCCGCTTCCTGTTCGCCTGGCCGAATTCGCGCATCTCGGTGATGGGCGCCGAGCAGGCGGCCAGCGTGCTCGCCACCGTGCGCCGCGACAACATCGAGGCCGGCGGCGGTGCCTGGAGCCCGGAGGAGGAGGAGGCGTTCAAGGCGCCGATCCGCGCCGGGTTCGAGGAGGAGGGCTCGCCCTACTACGCCACCGCGCGGCTGTGGGACGACGGCATCATCCTGCCGGAGGAGACGCGCCGGGTGCTGAGCCTGTCGCTCTCGGCCTGCCTCAACGCGCCGGTGCCGGGGACCCGGTTCGGCCTGTTCCGGATGTGAGGACAGTCATGACCACACGCCGCCTCGCCTCCGTCCTCATCGCCAATCGCGGCGAGATCGCCTGCCGGGTGATCCGCACCGCCAAGGCCCTCGGGATGCGCACCATCGCGGTCCATTCCGAGGCCGACCGCGACGCGATGCACGTCGCGCTCGCCGACGAGGCCCATTGCATCGGCCCGGCCGCGGCCGCCGACTCCTACCTGCGCATCGACCGCATCCTGGAGGCCGCGCGGGCGAGCGGGGCCGAGTGCATCCATCCGGGCTACGGCTTCCTGTCGGAGCGGCCGGACTTCGCGGAGGCCTGCGCGCAGGCCGGCATCGTCTTCGTCGGGCCTCCGGCATCGGCCATCCGCGCCATGGGCCTCAAGGATGCCGCGAAGGCCCTCGTGGCAGAAGCCGGCGTGCCGGTGGTGCCGGGCTACCACGGCGCCCGCCAGGATCCCGACTTCCTGGCAGCGGAAGCGGCCGCGATCGGCTTCCCGGTCCTCATCAAGGCGGTGGCCGGCGGCGGCGGCAAGGGCATGCGCCGGGTCGAGGGGCCCGACGCCTTCGCCGATGCCCTCGCCTCGGCCCAGCGCGAGGCCCAGAACGCCTTCGGCGACCCGCGGGTGCTGGTCGAGAAGTACATTTTGTCGCCGCGCCACGTCGAGATCCAGGTCTTCTGCGACGCCCAGGGCAACGCCGTGCACCTGTTCGAGCGCGATTGCTCGCTGCAGCGCCGCCACCAGAAGGTGATCGAGGAGGCCCCCGCCCCAGGCATGCCCGACGCGGTGCGCGCCGCCATGGGCCGCGCCGCCGTCGAGGCCGCGAAGGCGGTGGGCTATGTCGGCGCCGGCACCGTCGAGTTCATCGCCGACGGCCGCGAGGGGCTTACGATCGACGGCTTCTGGTTCATGGAGATGAACACCCGGCTCCAGGTCGAGCACCCGGTGACCGAGGCGATCACCGGTCACGACCTCGTGGAGTGGCAGTTCCGGGTGGCGAGCGGCGAAAAACTGCCGGTCGACCAGGACGGGCTGGCCATCCATGGCCACGCCGTCGAGGCGCGGCTCTACGCCGAGGATCCGGATCACGGCTTCCTGCCCTCGACCGGCCCGTTGCGCGCCCTCGACCTGCCGTCGGGCGAGGGCATCCGGGTCGATACCGGCGTGCGGGCGGGCGACCGGGTGACGCCGTTCTACGACCCGATGATCGCCAAGGTGATCGCCCATGGGGCGACCCGCACGGAAGCCCTCGACCGCCTGGCCGAGGCGCTGGGCCGCACCCGGGTGGCCGGGCCGAAGACCAACGTCGCCTTCCTCAAGGCGCTCGCCGAGGCGCAGGAGTTTCGCGACGGCCGCTTCGATACCGGCTTCATCGACCGCGACCTCGCCGCCCTGACGGCCCCGAGCCCGCACCGCATTGCGGCGATCGGCGCCGGCATCCGGGCGCTGGTGGCGCGGGAGCGCCCGGTGCGCACCGGCTCGCCCTGGGACGCGGCGGACGGATTCCAGCTCGGCGCGGCCCGCCGCCAGGTGTTTCCGTTCGTGCTCGAGGGCGAGCCGGCCGAGGCCGTGCTGCACTGGGGCGCGTCCGGACCGAGCGTGGAGTACGGCGATCCGGGCCCGGAGCCGACCTCCCTGGTGGTGGTCGAGGCCCCGAACGGCGTGCTGGTGCTCGCCGAGGGCCGCCAGATCGCCCTCTCCCCGCCGGATCCCTTCGCGGTCGATCTCGACCACATCGACCAGGGCGGCACCATCAAGGCGCCGATGCATGGCCGCCTCGTCGCCGTGCTGGTCGCCCCCGGCGACAAGGTGGTGCGCGGCCAGCGCCTCGCGGTGGTCGAGGCGATGAAGATGGAGCATGCGCTCACCGCCCCCGCCGACGGCACCGTCGCCGAGGTGGCGGCGGAGGCCGGCCAGCAGGTCGCCGAGGGCGCCCGCCTGATCACCCTGACGAATGAGGACGCCGCGTGAGCACGATCCCGGTCTCGACCCACCCGCGCGGCGGGCTGTACTTCGAGGATTTCGAGGTCGGCGCGACGTTGCGCCATCGCCTCACCCGCACGGTGACGCAGATGGACAACATGCTGTTCTCCAACATGACGCTCAACCCGCAGCCGCTCCACATCGACGCGCATTTCTGCGCCACCGAGACCGAGTGGGGCCGGCCGCTGATGAACTCGCTGTTCACGCTCGGCCTGATGATCGGCATCTCGGTCAACGACACCACCGTCGGCACCACGATCGGCAATCTCGGCATGACCGAGACCCGCTTCCCCGCTCCGCTCTTCGAGGGCGACACGGTGAGCGTGACCACCGAGGTCGTCGCCAAGCGCGAATCGCGCTCGCGGCCGGAGGCCGGCATCGTCGAGTTCGTCCACCGCGCCTACAAGCAGGACGGGACGCTGGTGGCCGAGTGCCGCCGCCAGGCGATGATGCGCAAGCGCCCCGCGACGGAGGCCTGAGACCCCATGCGCTCGCTGCTGTTCGTGCCCGGTGATTCCCCCCGCAAGCAGGAGAAGGGCCTGGAGGTCGGGGCCGATGCCCTGATCCTCGACCTGGAGGACTCGGTCGCGCTGGCGGAGAAGCCCAGGGCCCGCGAGGTCGCAGCCGCCTTCCTGGCGCGCATGCGGGACCAGGCCGGCCGGCCGACGCTCTTCGTCCGCGTCAACGCCCTCGACACCGGCCTCACCGAGGACGACCTCGCGGCGGTGATGCCGCACGCCCCCGACGGGATCATGCTGCCCAAGGCCGAGGGCGGTCCGTCGGTGGCGCATCTCGGCGCCCGCCTCGCGGTCCACGAGGCGCAAGCGGGCCTGTCCGACGGCGCCACCCGCATCCTGCCGATCGCCACCGAGACGGCGCGCGCGGTCTTCGCGCTGTCCACCCTGCCGGGAGCGAGCCCGCGGCTCTCCGGAATCACCTGGGGCGCGGAAGACCTGTCGGCCGATCTCGGCGCCGAGACCAACAGAGCCGAGGACGGGGCCTGGAGCGCGCCGTTCCAGCTCGCCCGCAACCTGACCCTGATGGCCGCGGCTGCCGCCGAGGTCGACGCCATCGACACCATCAACGCCCATTTCCGCGATCTCGACGGCCTCGCCCGCGAATGCCGCGCGGCGCGGCGCGACGGGTTCGTCGGCAAGATGGCGATCCATCCGGCGCAGGTCGCGGTGATCAACGAGGCCTTCACGCCGACCGACACCGCAATCGCCCAGGCGCGGAAGGTCGTGGCTGCCTTCGCGCAATCGCCGGGCGTCGGCGTCGTGGGGATCGACGGCGAGATGTTCGACCGGCCGCACCTGCGGCGGGCGGAGCGGTTGCTGGCGCGGGTCGGGTGAGGCAACTTTCGCAGCGGCAGGCCAGTTGCACCGGCTCTTCCTGTGCTAGGATGGTGAGGATCCGACAGTGAGGCTCTCGTGCATGATGGACTGGCCGAACGAGGACGCGCCGGTGCCTGTGCCGATCCGCGAGAGGCAGGGACCATCAGTACCGACCCTCAACGATTTGCCGCTCGCAGCCGAGCCCTGGGCGGATCTCGTGCTGCCGGAACGCGGCGAAACGGAACAGCGTCTGTTCATTGCATTCGATCAAGGAAGCGCGGACCCTGATCGACGCACCCGAAACGCATCAGCTCCAGAACTTGAGCCATGAACCTCACGGTCCGCATCCCTGATGATCTTGTCGAAAGGTTGCGCGCAGATGGGGACGCGCTCGCCCGGCGCGCCCTGGAGGGGCTCGCGGTCGAGGAGTTTCGGGCTGGGCGCCTGACCCATCCCGAGTTGCGCCGCCTCCTCGGCTTCGGCACCCGGATGGCGCTCGACGCCTTCCTGAAGGAGCGCGGCATCTATGCAGACTATGGTGACGCGGACCTGATGCAGGATCTGCGCGACCTCGATCGCCTCGGCCTCTGATCTCTTGCGCCGCGCTGTCGCCGATACCGGGCCACTGAACTACCTGGTACTCATCGGACAGGACGCGCTGCTGCCTCGGATCATCGAGCGCATTATCGTGCCGGAGGCGATCCGGCGGGAGATGTCGCACTCCTCGGCACCTGCCGCGGTGCGTGCCTGGATCAATGCGCCGCCGCCCTGGCTGGAAATCGAGCCGATCCAGGGACAAGGTGATCCTGCACTCGCGGACTTGGACGATGGGGAGCGAGACGCCATCGTGCTCGCCGGCACGCACGGCGCCGACTTGATCCTGATGGACGACCGCAGCGGTGTTCGGGCGGCGCGAGCGCGGGGCTTTGCCGTAACCGGCACCCTTGGTCTGCTGGTGCTGGCAGGCCGCCGCAGACTGCTCGATCTTCCAGAGGCCATCGCGCAGCTGCGAACGACGAAATTCCGCTGCCGGGCAGACCTGTCGGACTTGCTTCTGGAGCAGCATCGCCGGGAGCACGACACAGAGAGCTGAACTCGTACGGCTCCACCAACACAAGCGATGGGAGAAACGCCTCAACCATGTCCCACGACGCAGACCAGATCCGAGCCGCCCTCCTCGCCCGCCTGCCCGACGCCCTCGCGGCCGCCCTGCGGGCCCCCGCCTACGCCACCCATCTCGCCGGGATCGACCCGGCCGCGGTGACCGACCGGACCGCCCTCGCCCGCCTGCCGGTCCTGCGCAAGGGCGAGATG
>JAEWKL010000605.1 GCA_023386115.1 Pseudomonadota bacterium | reverse complement strand
CCACGCCACCGTCGCGGCGAGCGCGTCCCGTGCCGCCTCTTCCTCGCCGGGCGCGACCAGCACGCTCGCCCCGTCGCCCCCGAACACGAAGGGCAGGTCGCGCCGCCCGAGCGCGTTGCGCAGGGCCGCGATCACCGCGGCGCCGACGAAGTTCACCGCCCGGTAGCGCCCCGCCGCGATGGCACCGGTCGAATCGACCACGTCGGTCACCGCCACCCACCACCCCTCCGGAACGGCGCGGTAGAGCGCGTCGTCGAGGATGCGGAGGAAGTCGGTCGCCGGGGTCAGGTCCGCGTAGCGGAAGCCGGTGGGCTCCGCGGGGGTCATCGTCTCCATCGGTCCCAAACGTTCGACGATGCGGTGCCGGTTCCTCGGAGCTTAAGGCGTGGCGGGGTGAGGCGGTGGGTGCTGGCGGCACGCCGGAAACAAGGGCGCGTTCCCCTCTCCCGCCTGGGAGAGGGGAACGCTCGCCTCATCCGGCGAGGTGAAACGATGTAAGTCCTACGCCATCCCCAGCGCCTGCATGTACAGCTCCAGGATCGCCTCTTCCTCCTGGCGCTCCGAATGGTCCTTCTTGCGCAGGCGCAGGATGGTGCGCACCGCCTTGACGTCGAAGCCGCGGCCCTTGAGCTCCAGCATCACGTCCTTGATGTCGCCCTGGAGGCCGGCCTTCTCCTCCTCCAGGCGTTCGATGCGCTCGATGAACTGCTTGAGCTCCTCGGCGGCGACGCCCGACGAGGCGACGTCGGCGTCCGGCATGCTGTGCGCGTTCATTCACGGTCTCCTGGCCGATGGGTTGTCGTGCCGCCGCGGGCGGACGCGGCCATCAGGCACCCCAACCCACTGACGGATGGCGGCCTTCGCGGCTCGCCCTCCCGGATCTTGATAGATGCGCAACCTTACCGAGTCCTTGCGCGTCCGGATCCGGGGCACGCAGATCCCGTCGGCGCCTCGCCGCCCGCGTTCCGCGGACGGACCTTCAATGCTTTTCCGCCCGCGCCGCGAATGCCGCCGCCTGCTCGGGGGTCGCCTCGCTCTGGTGGCGCGCCTTCCACGCGTCGTAGGGCATGCCGTAGACGTGCTCGCGGCTCTGGTCCTTGGTGAGGGCCACGCCGCGCTGGTCGGCCGCGTCCTTGAGCCAGTTCGACAGGCAGTTGCGGCAGAAGCCGGCGAGGTTCATCAGGTCGATGTTCTGCACGTCGGTGCGCCCCTGGAGGTGCGACACCAGGCGGCGGAAGACCGCGGCCTCGAGTTCGGTGCGGGTGGTCTCGTCGATGCCGTCCATCGGGAAGCCCTTTCAAAAAATCCTGAACCGTGAGGTGGGGAGCGGTCATCCGCCCGGTCAAGCGCGGGCGACCAACGGCCCCAGCAGGGCGGCGAATCGCGCGGCCCACTCCTCCGCCCCGGCCGCGTCGCCGATCAGGTCCTGGCGGATCTCGATCAGGGCGTTGGGCAGCCCCCGTGCCATGGCGTGGCGGTCGATCGTGTCGCCGGGCAGGCCCCCGCCATAGGGCTGGTTGTCGCCGACCGTGAACCCGGCAGGATCCGCCCGCAGGCCTTCGATCAGCGGACGGGCGAGGCGGTCGTCCCGGTCCCACAGGATGCCGACCTGCCAGGGCCGCGCCACCCCGCGCCAGGCCGGGGTGAAGCTGTGCACGGTCACGATGGCGGGCGGCGCGCCCGCTTCCATCGCGGCGTCCACGCCTGCGTCGATCGCCCGGTCGTAGGGGTCGTAGAAGCGCGCCAGCCGCTCGGCGACTCCCTCCGGCCCGATCCGGGCATTGCCCGGCACGATCGCCCCGTCCGAGAGGCGCATCACCAGGGTCGGGTCGGTGCGGCCGCGATTGGGGTCGATGACGAGGCGCGAGAAGGTGGTCAGCAGCGCCGGCGCCCCGAGCCGGCGTGCGAGCGCGCGCGTCACCGCTGCCGCCCCGATGTCGTAGGCGATGTGCCGCTCGAAATGGGGCGCGGCCACCCCGAGATTGTCGAGGTCCGGCGGCACCGCGTTCGAGGCGTGGTCGCAGAGGAGCAGCAGCCCGCAGGCCGGATCGCCGGGGATCGTCTCGACGGGCTGGGGCGGGTGGGGAGAGGAGGCGGCGGTCATCGGGGTTCTTCGCGCGGCTATCGTGTCGGGATGGGGTCGCGTCGGCTCCCTCCCCCATACCCAAATGGCGGGGCCGGCTCCATCCGCTCCGCACGGTGACGCCGGGCGCGACTTGCCATAGTGGGAGTCTTGAGTGGGGTTCTTCGGAAGTCCCCCGCACCGGACGCGTTCCGCCCCGAAGGCTCCTCGATGTCCCGCACCCCCCTGCCCGGCCTCGCCGCCTCCGCCGGTTCCGCAGCCGATCGCGGCCCGGCCGGTCTCCGCCCCGCCAGTCTCCGCCCCGCCTTGGCCGCCCTCGTCGCCGGCGCGCTGGCGATGGGGCTGTCGCCGGTCCTGGTGCGGTTCGTCAGCCCCGAGGTCGGGCCCTTCGCCAGCGCGTTCTGGCGCGTCGCCCTGGCACTGCCGGCGCTCTACGGCTGGATGCGGTGGGAGGAGGCGCGGGCGCCGCATCTGCGCCGCGCCCTCACGCCCTCGGTGCTCCTCGCCGGCCTCGTCTTCGCGGGCGACCTGCTGTTCTGGCACCTCGCCATCCTGGGCACGACGGTCGCCAACGCCACCTTCTTCGCCACCACGGCGCCGGTCTTCGTCGTCGTGTTCGCCTGGATCGGCCTGCGCCGCCGGCCCGCCGGGCGCACGCTTCTCGGCCTCCTCGTCTGCCTCGTCGGCGGCGCCACCCTGGTCGGGCAGTCGGTCCAGGTCGATCCCGCCCGCCTCGCCGGCGACCGGGACGGGGTCGTCACCGCGATCTTCTTCGCCCTCTACTTCCTGACCGTGGAGCGCGCGAGGGCTCGGGGCCTGGGGGCCGCCCGCGTCACCTTCGTGGCCTCCTGCATCACGGCCGTCGTGCTGCTCGGCGCCGTCGCATGGCTCGAGACCCGGCCGGTGCTGCCGCACTCCCTCGGCGCCGCCCTCGGCCTCCTGGGCCTCGCCCTCGTCAGCCATGCCGGCGGCCAGGGTCTGCTCGCGGTGGCGCTCGGGCGCCTGCCCGCGGGCTTCTCCTCGCTGGTGATTTTCTTGGAGGCCGTGGCCGCCGCGATCCTGGCCTGGATCCTCCTCGGCGAGGCCCTCGGCCCCCTCCAGGTGCTCGGCGGCGGCCTGATCCTGGCCGGCATCGCGGTCGCGCGGCCCCGGCGTTCCGCGCGAACAGCTAAGCTCTAACAGACTGGAACGAGACCGGCACGAAGCCGGTCCGAAGCGTGACCATCCCGTTCAGAGGAGCCGCCCCGTGACCGATGCCTCAACCTCGGAGATTCCTGCCTCGGAGACTCGCGCCCTGCTGCTGCGCCTGCTCGACGCGGGCGTGACGGCCGCCCATCCGCGCGGCTGCCTGGTGCCGCATCTGCCCCCGGTGCCGGCCGGGCGGCTGGTGATCCTCGGCGCCGGCAAGGCCGGGGCCAGCATGGCGGCTTTGGCCGAGCGGCATTACCG
>JAEWKL010000424.1 GCA_023386115.1 Pseudomonadota bacterium | reverse complement strand
TTCCTGCATGATACGGGTCCGAAGCGCAGTCGGGAATCGGCCGGCGGGGGTCTCTGGCCGAGCGTGCCGTCACCGGAACCCCGCCACCGCCGGCACGTTGCGCAGGCTCTTAGCCCCCAACGAATGGTTGCTCGATGCCGGACGATGTCACCGCCCTCTCGCGCCGGAGCCTGATGATGGCCGGCGGCGCCACCCTGGTCGGGATCGGGAGTGCGGCGGCGCAAGGAGCGTCGGGACAAGGGATGCCCGGCCCCGAACGGCCGGTCGATACCGGCAAGGTCGAGAACGGCAAGGTGACGTTCCCGAACTGGCGCGGCCCGTCCGACCGGCCCTCCGCGCCGCCGCCGGCGCCGCTGCCGCCCGGCGAAAGGGTCGGCTTCGCGATCGTGGGGCTCGGCCGGCTATCGCTGGAGGAGATCCTTCCGGCCTTCGGCGAGTGCCGGAAGGCGAAGCCCGTCGCCCTGATGTCGGGTTCGCCCGAGAAGGCCAAGGCGGTGGCCGCGCAACACGGCATCAAGCCTGAGGCGGTCTACGGCTACGACGCCTGGGACGCGCTCGCCCGCAATCCGGAGGTGAAGGCGGTCTACATCGTCACCCCGAACGCCCTGCACCGCGACCAGGTGATCGCCGCGGCGGGCGCCGGCAAGCACGTGCTGTGCGAGAAGCCGATGGCGGCCTCGGCAGCGGAGGCACGGGCGATGATTGACGCCTGCGCCAAGGCCAACGTCAAGCTGATGATCGCCTATCGCTGCCAGTACGAGCCCCATAACCGCGAGGTCGGGCGTCTGGTCCGCAGCGCCAAGTACGGCAAGGTCAAGCTGATCGAGGCGACCAACACCCAGACCATGAGCCTGCCCGAGCAGTGGCGGATGCGGAAGGCGCTCGCGGGCGGCGGCGCGCTGCCGGATATCGGGCTCTACTGCCTCAACGGGGTGCGGGCGCTCATGGGCGAGGAGCCGGTCTCGGTGCAGGCGCAGATCCATTCGCCGGACGATCCGCTCTACCGGGAGGTCGAGGAGACGGTGGCCTTCACCCTGCGGTTTCCCTCCGGGGCGCTCGCCTTGTGCTCCACCAGCTACGGCGCGCACGAGACCCGCTCCCTCACCGTCCAGGCCGAGGGCGGCGCGATCCAGCTCCAGAACGCCTTCGCCTACGAGGGCCAGCGCCTGTTCCTGAGCCATCGCGAGGGCAAGGCCGAGGCCAAGGAGGAGCGGGTGCTGGGCCCTAAGAACCAGTTCGCCCTCGAGATCGACCACTTCGCGACCTGCCTCCTGGAGAACCGCACGCCCCGCACCCCGGGCGAGGAGGGTTTGCAGGACCAGATCCTGATGGAGGCGATCTACGAGGCCGCCCGCACCGGCAACGCGGTGGCGCTCAAAGGGCCGGAGCGAACGGTGGGAAAGGCCGAGGGACAGGCCAAGGATCAATCAGGCAAGGGCCTCGACCTGACCCGCGGCCCGGAGCCGGAGGAGGCCGGCTAGAACGGGACGCCGCCTTCGCGGACCCGCCGCTTCTCTCCGGCCGTGACCCTGAGGGATGGGAGCGGGGTGCTTGGGCCGGGACGCGGGCCGCTTACACGTCCCGCACCGCGATCGCCTCGACCTCCACCCGGTAGCCGTGGTGCAGTTCCGGCACCGGTACCACGGTGCGGGCCGGCTTCGCCTCCCCCAGCATCTCGGCGTAGACCCGGTTGAATTCCGGCCAGTTCTCGATGCCGACGATGTAGGCGGTCACCCGCAGGATGCGGTCGGGCCCGCTTCCCGCCTCCGCCAGGATGGCGAGCAGGCTCGCGAGGGCCTGCCGCGCCTGCGCCGCGAACGGCTGGTCCGCGGTGTGGCTGCCGTCGGGCCGGGCCGCGAGTTGCCCCGAGACGAAGACGAGATCGCGCCAGGCGGTCCCTTGCGAATAATGCCCGGCCGGCTTCGGCGCGGCGGCGGTGGCGATGCGGGCGATCGACTCGGTCATGTCGGCCACTCCACCCAGCCGTTGATGCGGGGCCATTGGGCCGCGACGCGACCCTCCCCGTCGAGGACGTGATAGCGGTCGTGCTGCGCGCCCGTCGCGCAGGCGTGGTTCGGGAGGATGCGGACCTGCGCGCCAATCGGAAGGTCGGGCAGGGTCGCGTGCGAGCCCGGCCGCAGGGCCAGGATGCCGTGCTCCTGGTTGGCGTCGCGGACGACGAGGTCGGGATAGGCCCGCCCCGCCGGGTCGCAGACGACGCCGTAGCCCTGGTCGACGGCCTGGCGCGCCGTGCCCCGGTCGCGTGAGAGCGCCATCCAGCCGGCATCGACGACGATCCAGCCTTTCGCCCGCTGGTGGCCGATCACCGTGGTGAGCACCGTGAGGGCGATGTCCTCGACCGCCACCGCCCCGACGCCGGCCTGGAACAGGTCGCCGAGCATGAACACGCCGGCCCGGACCTCGGTGATGCCGCTGAGGTCGCGGGCGAAGCGCGCGGTCGGGGTCGAGCCGACGCTGACCACCGGGCAGGGCAGGCCCGCCGCCCGCAAGGCATCGGCCGCGCGCACTGCCGCGACC
>JAEWKL010000408.1 GCA_023386115.1 Pseudomonadota bacterium | reverse complement strand
CGCGGAGGCGGCGCGCGACCGCGACGGGCCCGGCATCCCGGCGACCGTCAGCATCGGCCTCGCCACGCGGACGGACCGCACCGACCTGCCGGCCCTGCTCTCGGCCGCCGACCGTGCCCTGTACCGGGCCAAGGCGGCCGGCCGGAACCGGCTGGAGGTGGCAGCGGCCTGATTGTCCCCGCCTTCCCCAAGGCGGGAGCGCCGATGCGCCGGGTCCGGCGGCACGGCGATTGCGACGCGGGCCCCGGACCTTTAGGGTTTCGGCCGAGTATCCCGGCCGAGGATCCACGATCCCGGTCGGCGTTCGTCGCGGCGTTTTTCGGAGGTGAGCATGACCGCAGCGGTGGAGGAAGCGCTGCGCCGCCTCGAAGCCTCGGTGGCCCTGCTCGAAACCGCGGTGGCGCGCCGGCTCGACGCGGAGCGCAGCCACAGCGACCTCGAGACCGAGCTGGACATCATGCGCGACGACCGGGCCCGGCTGGCGTCGGAGCTCGACGTCGCGACGGCGCGCCTCGCCGAGATGCAATCGGTGACCGAGGACGTGGACCACCGCCTCGGCCGCGCCATCGGCAGCGTCGAGGGCGTGCTCGGCCGCACCGGCGAGCGGGGCGACGGCTGACGGCCCGGGATTGGTGTGTCGTGGACAGACGCTCCACGTGTTCGAAGACGGTGTTCGTGCCTCAGGTGACCCCATGCCTCAAGTGACCGTCACCATCGCCGGCAAGACCTACCGCATGGCCTGCGGCGAGGGCGAGGAGCGCCACCTCGAGGGGTTGGCCGCGAGCTTCGACGCCCGCATCGGCGACATGCGCAAGGCCTTCGGCGAGATCGGCGACATGCGCCTTCACGTGATGGCGGCGCTGACCCTGGCGGACGAGCTGGCGGAGGCCAAGCGCCGGATGGAGGCGATGGAGCGCGAGACCGCGTCCTTGCGCGAGTCCACCGATGCCGGCAGCGCCGAGCGCGAGACCTCCGAGGCGCGCCTCGCCGAGACCGTGCAGCGCACCGCCGACCGGATCGAGCGGCTGGCCAAGCGATTGGGGTCGGCGCCCGGGGGCACGCAAGGGGGGTGATGGGGGGACGCCGAGGCGTCCATCCCGGTCGACGCCGAAGGCCGGAGCGAGCGGTCGCGCGCGCGTCGCGGGCCGTCCCAGGTGGCGGTGTCGAAGGACCGCCAAGCCGTCTCACGCCCGCTGCCGACGCGGCCGCTTCAGGGCGCCACAGCGCGGTCCGGCGGCGTCTCCGCCTCGCCTCCCACCCCCGGGCTCATCAACCCGCGCAGGGTCGCCGCCAGGTCCGCCATGCCGAGGCCCGCCTTCGGCAGGATGCGGTCGGCCCGGCCGGCGAGGCGGCGGCGATCCTCCGCGGTCACATCCTTGGCGGTCAGCACGACGACCGGGATGTCGCGCCAGTCCGGCCGGTCGCGCAAGGCGCGCAGGAAGCCGAAGCCGTCCAGCTCCGGCATCATCAGGTCGAGGAGGATCAGGCCCGGCTTGCGCACGCCGACCGCCTCCAGGCCGGCGAGGCCGTTCTCGGCGCTCGCCACCCGCCAGCCTTCGCGGGTCAGCATGGTGGTCATGCGCTCGCGCACGTCCGGGTCGTCGTCGACCACCAGCACAGGCCCCTCATGGATGGCGGGCCGGAAGCGCTCCATCGCCTCCTTGAGCGCGCCCCACTCGACCGGCTTGTGCAGGTAGTCGGTCGCGCCGAGCGAGAAGGCGAGGTTCTGCTCGTCGAGCACCGTGACCATGATCACCGGCGTCGCGCCGAAATCGGGATCGGCGCGCAGGGCCCGCAGCACCGCCCAGCCATCCATGCGCGGCATCGTCACGTCGAGGAGGACGACGCGGGGGCGCAAGCGCCGCGCCTGCTCCAGGCCGGCGCGGCCGTCCGCGGCGGTCGCGGCCGTGAACCCGGCCCGGCGCAGGAAGCGGGCGAGGAGATCCCGGGTCGCCGGATCGTCGTCGACGACGAGGACGAGGTTGGAGCCGGGATCGGGCCGTGCCCCGGCGGCGGCCGACGCCTCGGGGACGATCGGGCCGGCGGGCTCCGCGGGCGCGCGTTCCTCGTAGAGCGCCGGCAGCTCCAGGGTGAAGGCGGTGCCCTCCCCGAGCCGGCTCGCCACGACGATCTCGCCGCCGAGCATGTGGGCGAAGGCGCGGGTGATGGCGAGGCCGAGCCCCGTGCCGCCGAAGCGGCGGGTGGTCGAGGCGTCGGCCTGGGTGAAACGCTGGAACAGCCGGGCCTGCTGCTCCTCGCTCATGCCGATGCCGGTATCGGTGACGGTGAAGACCAGCCGGTCGCCGCCCTCCCGGTGCTCCCGCGCCGCCTGAAGCGTGATGGTGCCGCCTTCCGTGAACTTCGCCGCGTTGCTCAGCAGGTTGATCAGGCATTGCCGGAGCTTCGTCGCGTCGGTATGCGCCCGCCCGAGATCCTCGCCGAGGGTCAGGGTCAGGGTGTTGCCCTTCTTCTCCACCAGGGCGTCGACGGTCGTCGCGACCTCCCGGACCGTCTCGGCGACGTCCAGCTCCTCGGCGAAGACCTCCATCCGCTCGGCCTCGATCTTCGAGAGGTCGAGCACGTCGTTGATGAGGCCGAGCAGGTGGCGGGCATTCGCCTCGATCTTGCGCATGTCGGCGAGCAGGCTCTCCTCGCCCAGGTCCTCCATCTCCTCCTGCAGCATCTCCGAATAGCCGATCACCGCCGAGAGCGGCGTGCGCAGCTCGTGGCTCATGTTGGCGAGGAACTGGCTCTTGGCGCGGTTGGCTTCTTCCGCCGCCTCCTTCGCGGCCTCCAGCGCCAGCTCGGCCTCCTTGCGGGCGGTGACGTCGGCATGCGCGCCGACCCATTCGCGCACGCGGCCATCCTCCTCCAGGATCGGGACGGCGCGCCCCTCCATGTGGCGCCAGACGCCGTCGTGGCGGCGCAGGCGGTGCTCGATCGCGTAGAGCGTGCGCGACGCGACCGCCCGCTCCCAGGCGTCCCGCGTCGCCTCCCGGTCGTCGGGATGGACCGCGTCCAGGAATCCCTGCCCGGCCGCCTCGGCCGGCGCCTGGCCGGTGAAGCGGGTCCATTCCGAGGTGGCCTGGCGGAAGGCGCCGTCCGGCGTCGTGGTCCAGACGATCGCCGAGGTGGCCTCGGTGAGGGAACGGAAGCGCTCCTCGCTGTCGACCAGGCGGCGCTCGGCGAGCTTGGCGAGGGTCACGTCGTCCATCACGATGCCGACGCCGTCGGCCCGCTCGCCCTCGGGGCCGCGGCCGCGGCGGCGCAAGGGGAAGAAGCTCGCCTCGAAGTGGCGGATCCCGCCCGGCGCGCTCGGGGCCGGCCCCCCGACCTCGACATTGGCGGTGACGAGGCCCCGGTCGCG
>JAEWKL010000393.1 GCA_023386115.1 Pseudomonadota bacterium | reverse complement strand
GGCCGAAGCCGCGGGGGCCGCGCTCCGCACCAGCGAGCCCTTCACGTCCTCCTTGGTGATCCGGCCCTTCTCGCCGGAGCCCTTGATCCCGGTGAGATCGACGCCGAGCTCGCGCGCGAGGCGGCGCACGGCGGGGCTGGCATGGACGTTCGAGAAATCCGGCGCGGAGGAGGCCGGCGCGGCCGGGACCGGGGGAGCGGCGGGCTTGTCCGGGTCCGGCTCCTGCTGCGGCATCAGGGCGGCGGTGTCGGCCGAGGGGGCCGCGCCGGCGGAGGGCGTCGCGGCGGAAGCGGCGGCCGGCGCCTTCTCCTCGCCCTCGCCCTTCAGCAGCAGGACCGCGCTGCCCTCGCTCACCTTGTCGCCGACCTTGACCAGGATCTTCTCGATCACGCCGGCCGACGGGGAAGGTACTTCCATCGTCGCCTTGTCGGATTCGAGCGACACGATCGGGTCCTCGGCCCCGATCGTGTCGCCTTCCTTCACCAGGATCTCGATGATCGGGATGTCCTTGAAATCGCCGATATCGGGGATCTTCACTTCGATCGACACTGCGCGCTCTCCCGAATTATTTAGCTGTGCTTGACGCAGAGGGTGTGTGATGGGCGCACAAGGCCATCCCCTCCCGCCCTGCGGGAGAGGGGGCCTCGCGAGGTGTAAGGGTCAGACCGTCCAGGGGGCCGGCTTCTCCGGGTTCAGCCCGTACTTGGCGATCGCCTCGGCGACCTTGGCGGCCGGCACGGCGCCCTCCTCGGCCAGGCTCTTGAGCGCCGCGACGGCGACCCAGTAGCGGTTGACCTCGAAGAACTCGCGCAGGCGCACCCGGTAATCCGAGCGGCCGAAGCCGTCGGTGCCCAGCACCTTGTAGCGGCCCGGCACGTAGGGGCGGATCTGGTCGGCGAAGAGACGCATGTAGTCGGTCGCCGCGATCACCGGGCCCTGGCGGCCGGTCAGGCAGGTCTCGACGTAGCTCGTCTTCTGCGTCTCGGTCGGATGGAGCATGTTCCAGCGCTCCACCGCCATCGCTTCGCGGCGCAGCTCCGTGAAGCTCGGGCAGGACCAGATGTCGGCGGCAATGCCGAAATCCTGCTCCAGGAGCTCGGCCCCGGCGATGACCTCGCGCAGGATCGTGCCCGAGCCCATCAGCTGGACGCGGTTCGTCGCACCCGCCTTGCCCTCGCGGAACAGGTACATCCCCTTGAGGATCCCGGGCGCCGCCCCGTCGGGCATGCCGGGATGCTCGTAGTTCTCGTTCATTACCGTGAGGTAGTAGAACACGTCCTCCTGCTCGGCATACATCCGGCGCAGGCCGTCCTGCACGATCACCGCCACCTCGTAGGAGAAGGTCGGGTCGTAGGAGACGCAGTTCGGGATGGTGGCCGAGATCAGGTGGCTGTGCCCGTCCTCGTGCTGCAGGCCCTCGCCGTTGAGGGTGGTGCGGCCGGCGGTGCCGCCGATCAGGAAGCCGCGGGCGCGCATGTCGCCGGCGGCCCAGGCCAAGTCGCCGATGCGCTGGAACCCGAACATCGAGTAGTAGATGTAGAACGGGATCGTCGGCGCGTCGGAGTGGGAGTACGAGGTCGCGGCCGCGATCCAGGACGACATGGCGCCGGCCTCGTTGATGCCCTCCTGGAGCATCTGGCCCTTCTCGTCCTCGCGGTAATACATCAGCTGGTTGGCGTCTTCGGGCCGGTAGAGCTGGCCGACCTGGCTGAAGATGCCGAATTGCCGGAACATGCCCTCCATGCCGAAGGTCCGGCTCTCGTCGGGCACGATCGGCACGATGCGGTTGCCGATGTTCTTGTCGCGCAGGAGGGTATTGAGCACCCGCACGAACGCCATGGTGGTGGAGATCTCGCGGCCGGCGGTCTCCTTCAGCTGGGCCGAGAAGGCGTCGAGCGGCGGGATCTGCAGGCTCTGCGACTTCTGGAGCCGCGCCGGCAGCGGGCCGCCGAGCGCCTTGCGCCGGGCCATGAGATACGTGTGCTCCGGCGACCCCTCGGGGAAGCGGATGAACGGGATCTCGGCGATCTGGTCGTCGGAGAGGTCGATCTGGAAGCGGTCGCGGAACTGCTTGAGGACCGCCTCGCCCATCTTCTTCTGCTGGTGGGTGATGTTCTGGGCCTCGCCGGCCTCGCCCATGCCATAGCCCTTGACGGTCTTGGCGAGGATGAGGGTCGGCTGGCCCTTGTGCTTCACCGCCGCGGAATAGGCCGCGAAGACCTTGCTCGGGTCGTGGCCGCCGCGGGTGAGCCGCCAGATGTCGTCGTCGCTCCAGTCCTTCACCAGCGCGGCGGTTTCCGGGTACTTGCCGAAGAAGTGCTCGCGGATATACGCGCCGTTCTTCGACTTGAAGTCCTGGTACTCGCCGTCGACGCATTCCTCCATCAGGCGCGCCAGCATGCCGGAGGTGTCGCGGGCGAGCAGCTGGTCCCAGCCCGAGCCCCACAGCACCTTGATGACGTTCCAGCCGGCGCCGCGGAAATTGGCCTCCAGCTCCTGGACGATCTTGCCGTTGCCGCGTACCGGGCCGTCGAGGCGCTGCAGGTTGCAGTTGATGACGAAGACCAGGTTGTCGAGCTTCTCGCGCGAAGCGAGCGAGATCGCGCCGAGCGATTCCGGCTCGTCCATCTCGCCGTCGCCCATGAACGCCCAGACCTTGCGGCCGTCGGTGTTGGCGAGCCCGCGATGGTGCAGGTAGCGCAGGTAGCGCGCCTGGTAGATCGCCATCAGGGGGCCGAGGCCCATCGAGACGGTCGGGAACTGCCAGAAATCCGGCATCAGCCAGGGATGCGGATAGGAGGAGAGGCCCTTGCCGCCGACTTCCTGGCGGAACTGGAGCAGCTGCTCCTCGGTCAGGCGGCCTTCCAGGTAGGCGCGGGCGTAGATGCCCGGCGAGGAATGGCCCTGGACGTAGATCAGGTCGCCGCCACGGTCGCCCTCGGCGCCATGCCAGAAATGCATGAAGCCGGTGTCGTAGAGGGTCGCGGCGGACTGGAAGCTGGCGATGTGGCCGCCGAGCTCGGACGAGTCCTTGTTGTTGCGCAGGATGATCGCGATGGCGTTCCAGCGGATCGCCGAGCGGATGCGGTGCTCGATCACCCGGTCGCCCGGATGCGGATCCTGCTTGTCGACCGGAATCGTGTTCAGGTACGCGGTGTTGGCCGAGTACGGGACCGGCGCGCCCTTCTTGCGGGCGCCCTCGATGACCTGCTCGATGAGGAAGTGCGCCCGGTCCGGGCCCTCGACCTCCAGCACGCCGTCGAGCGAGTCGAGCCATTCCTGGGTCTCGACCGGGTCGAGATCGCGACTGCGTTCCACGTTATCCTCCCTAAGGTCATACTCGATCGGCGGGTCGAGCTGCCGCAGGCGTCAGCATTGTTCGTGCCACCGCTATGCTTCCGCAACCCGACCGATATGGCAAGGGTTTAGCTCATCCGGCAACGATTGATGTTCTGAGCATCCGCATCATCCGCGTCGTTGCAGTGCGGAAATTCGGAACCGCTTCCGAGCCGGCAATCATCAGGGCTCTGGCCAGGATCAGGATTCGGACTTGGTCGGCGGTGTCGAGGACGCGCCGAAGCCCTGCTGGAACATCTTGAGGAACATGTTCTGCATCTGGTCCGCCCCCTGGGGAAACACCGTGAACCAGCTGCGCATGATCGCGTCGGGCGAGAAACGGTCCATCTCGGCCATCATCCGCCGTTCGACCTCGGCCATCACAGCCGTCTGCAGCGGCTCGACGTTGGGAAGACCCACGAACTGGCGTGCCTCGACCGGGGTGCAATCGACCTCGACGCGGAACTTCATCGCATTCTTCCTTACTCGTCCCCGTCCCGAGCTTAGAGCACCTTTTGGCCCGTGTGGGAACCCGAGCCGGTTGCAAAAAATGCGGTGATATCAACGACCTAGTCTAACAA
>JAEWKL010000248.1 GCA_023386115.1 Pseudomonadota bacterium | reverse complement strand
GCCCGGAGCCATTCGGCACCGGGCGGACTCTCCGCTTCTTAAGACACAACAAGAGGTCCTCATGACCCCGGCCGACGCCGTCTCCCGCACTGCCGCCGCCCCGGATTCCTCGTCCCCGACCCAGGTGCGCCCCGTCCTCTCGGCCCGCGGCATCGAGGCGTGGCACGTCGAATCGCCTGTCGTCCCGCTGATCGCCCTGGCCTTCACCTTCGAGGGCGGCGCCGCGCAGGATCCCGAGGGCAAGGCCGGTACCACCCAGATGCTGGCCCGCCTCCTCGACGAGGGCGCCGGGCCGCACGATTCCGATGCCTTCCAGGAACGGCTCGCCGCGCGCGCCATCGAGCTGAGCTTCCATGCCGGGCCGGACGCCATCGGCGGCTCGCTCAAGATGCTGGTCAAGCATGCGGACGAGGCGATCGAGCTCCTGGCGCTCGCCCTCGCCCAGCCCCGCTTCGACCAGCCGGCGATCGAGCGGGTCCGGGCGCAGATGCTGGCCGGCCTGCGCTATCAGCAGAACGATCCCGGCGTGATGGCCTCGCGCCGCTTCTTCGCCGAGGCCTATCCGGGCCACCCCTACGGCCGGCCCTCCTCCGGCACGGTCGAGAGCGTGTCGTCGATCACCCGGGACGACCTCGTGGCGATGCATCGGCGCCTCCTTGCCCGGGGCCGGGTGAAGGTGGCGGCGGTCGGGGCCATCAGCGAGGAGGCGTTGGTGCGCGCCCTCGATGTCGCCTTCGGCACCCTGCCAGAGGGCGGCGGCCTCACGGCCGTGCCTGCGACCACGATAACGGGCTTAGGCCGGCGCATCGTCGTCGATCTCGACGTGCCGCAATCGGTGCTGCGCTTCGGCACCGACGGCGTGCCATGGCGCGATCCCGACTTCATCCCGGCCTACGTGCTCAACCACATCCTGGGCGGCGGCGCCTTCACCTCGCGGCTCTTCCAGGAAGTGCGCGAGAAGCGCGGCCTTGCCTATTCGGTCGGCACCTCGCTGGTGAGTCACCGCGCGGCCTCAATGACCTGGGGCTACACCGCGACCAAGAACGAGCGCGTCGCCGAGTGCCTGACGGTGATCGCCGACGAGATCGCCCGCCTCACCACCGACGGCCCCTCCGATGACGAGTTGCAGAAGGCCAAGGACTACCTCACCGGCTCCTACGCGCTCAACTTCGACACATCGACCAAGATCGCCCATCAGCTGGTGCAGATCGCCTTCGAGGGTCTCGGCATCGACTACATCGCGCGCCGCAACGGCCTGATCGGCGCGGTGACGCAAGCCGATATCCGCCGCGCGGCAGCCCGCACGCTCGGGGACGGGAAGCTGCTGGTGGTCGCGGCCGGACGGCCGACGGCGATATAACCTGAAAGGGGGCGATCCTGGCCACCCCCGTCGTATCGCTCCTCCCGGGCTTGCCTGGCGCCGGGACGAGGGAGACGTGCCGCGGAAGGAACTCATACCAACGGCCTAAGATGCTGACGCATCAGGCCGTTGATCCATCTCGACTTTTCGACGCTAAGCCAGAGGCTTGGCGAAAATTCGAGAACGGAACCAAAGGTCGTTTTCTTTCGACCGTTGGTATCAGTCGCCGATGAGGCCGTCGCGGCACATCGGAACGTGCGCACGTCCGTGAGGGCGAACCATCCATCGTCAGATGCTCCTTTTCCGGGCCCGGAACGAACCTGGGAAGGGGAGCGTCCAGACTCAATGGCGGGCGCTCACGTCCTGCCTCGCCCGAATAGGCGGCGCTGTCGTCAGCAGAACACCAGGGGGCCCGCCGGGTAGGCTCGGGAGCGACCGCGTCGCGTTCCCGAGCCGCCCGAATCAATGCACGCTGACCGCCTGCAAGTCGTGCGCCCAAGCATTGGCGAAGGCGGCGTCGCGGCTGTCGGTGAGCAGGATCGGAGCACCGCTCGCCGAGAGCAGGGCGAACAGGTCGAGGCCGGGGGTGAGGTCCGGGGCCTGCGGGAACAGGCGCTTGACCTCCTCCGAGCGCATGGCGCGAACATAGGCCACGTGGCCCTCGCCGAGGGCCGCGAGCGCGCCGGGGTCGAGGGGAGAATCGAGGTTCAGGGTGGTGTCGGACATGATGCGCCCTCCTCTCAAAGGCAGCAGGACGATGGTCGGCAAAAGGTCCCGAAGCGGCCCGCCGACCGGGGTGAACACGATATGGGGATGCTCAGCCGGCGTCGCGCGACCCGATGTCGATCCGTCGCACGATGCGCTCGGGCTCGGGCCGGGCGAGGTCGATCGAGAGCAGCCCGTTCGACAGGTCGGCGCCCAGCACCTCCATGCCGTCGGCGAGCAGGAAGGCACGCTGGAACTGCCGCGCGGCGATGCCCCGATGCAGGAAGGTCCGGCTCTTGTCGTCGGCTTGGCGGCCGCGGACGATGAGCTGGCTCTCCTCGAGGGTCACGTCGAGCTGGTCGCGGGTGAAGCCGGCCACCGCCAGGGTGATGCGCAGCCGCTCCGGCTCCCGCTCGGTCCGGGGCAGGCGCTCGATGTTGTAGGGCGGGTATCCGTCGTTGGCGGCCTTGGCGACGCGGTCGAGCGCCTGCTCGATCTCGTCGAAGCCCAGCAGGAACGGGTGCCCGAACGGCGATGGACGCGTCATGGTGTCGGCGAAGCCCTGTTGCGGAGGCACTTCGGTCAGGATCCCGGGCCCGCATCCGCAGCACCCGTCGGGACCGACCGCAACTCCGCCGGCCCGGGCTGGGATATGAGGGGCGTCAAGGTTTTCATCAAGAGCAGTCCCCCTCATGGGCAGGACTCTCGTCGCGGGCGATGAATCCCATCGAGGGGAGACGGAGCGATCCGGAGAGCAATCTCAGCGCTGCATCGCTCCGGTGAGCCGTTCCCTGATCCGCGCGCGCAGCGCGCTCGGCAGTTCCAGGTCGACCAGGCGCCAGGTCCAGCCGCGCAGGCGCAGGCGCAGGCGGAAGCGGCTCTCGAGCGGCCGGTCGGGCGGGTAGCTCACCACCATGCCGCGAAAGCCCCGCGGCTCGGCCGAGCGGAACAGGGCGAAGAGCTGGCTGAATGTCGAGGCGTGCAGGCCGAGACCGTCCTTGGCCCAAGGAATCCCGGCCTTCGGGGCCGCGCCGGACGCGGAGGTCGTCTCGCCGGGCGCCTCCTCGCGGGCGCTGTCCCGGGCACCGTCGCGCGCGCTGTCGCGTGCGAGGCCGGCGCGCACCGGCCAGCCATCGTCGAGGAGGTCGATCAGGGTCTCGGGCGTGACCAGGGACTCGACCAGCGGCTCGGCCAGCGCCGCGCTCGCCTCGGTCAGGATGGTGCGCTCCCGGGGCGACAGGTCGCGGCGGGCCGAGATCCCGTCGACCGCCGCGGCGAGGGCCTGCTTGGTCAGGGACAGCCGCAGGGTGCGGAAGTTCACCCTTTGCGCCACGGCCGCGGCGTCATGCGCCTGCACCGCCTGCGAGAGGCGGTAGAGCGCGACGTAGGGCGAGACACCGTAGGCGATCCACAGGAGCAGAACCGCCAGGCCCGCAAGCCACCAGCGCGTCATGCCCGATCGCCGGCAGGAGGGTGCGCGAGGCCGGTCACGCGGGGCGCGCGAGATGGGCGAAGGCCGCAATCACCTGCTCGTAGACCGGGCGCTTGAACGGGATGACGAGTTCGGCGAGGTTGGCCAGCGGCTCCCAGCGCCAGCCGTCGAACTCCGCCTTGTGGGCGCCGCCGCCCGGCCGCAGGATGTCGATCTCGCGCTCGTCGCCCTCGAACGCGAAGGCGAACCACTTCTGGGTCTGGCCGCGGTAGCGCCCCTTCCAGGGCTTGCCACCGGCGAAGGTCGGCAGGTCGTAGGAATACCAGCCCGGCGCCTCGGCCAGCAGGCGCACCGAGGCAGGAGCGACGTTGGTCTCCTCGTAGAGCTCGCGCAAGGCGGCGTCGCGTGGTGCCTCGCCCTCGTCGATGCCGCCCTGCGGCATCTGCCAGGCATGGGCGCCGAGATCGGCCGATTCGTGCCGCCGATGGCCGGCGAAGACCAGCCCGTCGCGGTTGAACAGGGCGATGCCGACGCAAGGGCGGTACGGAAGGCTGGCCAGGGCGGCCTCGGGGCGGTGAAGCGATGCCATGAGGCGACCTTAGAGCAATTTCCCCGTCTGTGGACCGACCATCCGGCAAAAATGCGGGGTGACAGGGGCCAGGTCCGCGATTCAGGGCCCGGGACGCATGGCTCGGCTCGCCGGGACCAGCAGGATGCCGCGGGATTCGAGATCGCGCGCCCAGCGGGCGATGCGGTCGATGGAGAGCGGCAGGCCCGTGGCGGAGCCCAGCGCGAAGCCCGACTTGCGCGCCGCCTCCTCCAGGCGGGCGAGCTCGCGGTCGATCGCGTCCGGGCGCGGCACCGCGTCGACGACGATCTCGGCCCGGGCCACCGGCACCTTGGCCTTGCGGGCGAGGTCGCGGGCAAGGGAGCGCGGCGAGGTGCCGTCGTCGAGGAAGCCCAGGCCGCGGCCGCCGATCTCGCGCAGGACCGGCTCCAGGGAAGCGGCCTCGCTGGTGAGACGCGCGCCCATGAAGTTCGTCACCGCCACCGCGCCGGGTACCCGGGCGAGCACGAAGGCGAGGCGGTCGAGGTTCTCGGCCGGCTTGGCCCCCGCCAGCAGGGTCTGGGGGCCGGGATCGTTGTCGGGATAGTCGAACGGCTCCATCGGC
>JAEWKL010000162.1 GCA_023386115.1 Pseudomonadota bacterium | reverse complement strand
CCGCGCACCACCGGGCGCGACCGGCCGGCCAACGACGCCGACCACGCCAAGCTGGTCGCGTCGTTCGGCGGCGAGTACCGGTCCCCGTCGGCGCTCCGCCTCGTCAGCGACGTTACCGACCGCCTGGTGAAGGCGACCGAGCGGCCGGACGAGACCTACGCGGTGACGCTGCTCGACTCGCCCGTGGTGAACGCCTTCGCGTTGCCGACCGGGCGCCTCTACGTCACCCGCGGGCTGCTGGCGCTCGCCGACGACACCTCGGAACTCGCCGCGGTGCTGGCGCACGAGATCGCCCACGTGACCTTGCGCCATGCCAGCGCCCGCACCGAGATGGCACTTCGCTCCGAACTCGTCAGCAAGGTCGTGGCCGACGTGCTCAACGACCCGGCGACCGGTGCCCTGCTTCAGGACCAGTCCCGCTTCGTGCTGGCCCGCTTCTCGCGCACACAGGAATTCGAGGCCGACCAGACCGGGGTGCGCACGCTCGCCCGGGCCGGCTACGACCCGTTCGGCGCCGCACGCTTCCTCACCGCGCTCAACCGCACCACGGCCTTGCGCGCCGGGGCCGGGCTCAACTCCGAGCCCGACATGCTGGCGACCCATCCGAGCACGCCCGAGCGCATCACCCAGGTGACGCAGGCAGCCCGCCGCATCGGCGCCCCCGGCCTCGGCGTCGACGACCGGAACCGCTACCTCGCGGCGATCGACGGCATCGCCTTCGGCGACAACCCCGCCGACGGGCTGATCCGCGGCCGCCGCTTCATCCATCCGCGCCTCGGCGTCGCCTTCGAGGCGCCGGAGGGGTTCGGGCTCGACAACACGGCCCGTGCGGTGCTCGGCACCACCTCGGACGGCAACCGCCGCCTGCTGTTCGACGCCGTCGAGACCAATGCCGGCCAGGGCCTCGAGGAGGTGCTGAAAGCGACCTGGAACGACGCCATCGAGACCGGCAGCTTCGAGAACCGGATGCTGAACGGCTTCCCGGCGGTCACCGCGGTCTCGAAGGGCAAGGAATGGTTCTTCCGCCTCGCCGCGGTGCGGGTCGGCACCAACACCTTCCGGATGATCATGGCAGCCAAGGGCACGACCGATCCGGAGCCCGCCTTCGGCCGCTGGCTCGCCAGCATCGCCCTGGTGACGCCCGAGGAAGCGCGCAGCCTCAAGCCGCTGCACATCCAGGTCGTCACCGCCGGGCTCGGCGACACCACCGAGAGCCTGGCCCAGCGCATGACCGCGGTGGACCGGCCGCTCGAGCGCTTCCAGGTCCTCAACGGCCTCGATAAGGGCATGGCCGTGCGGTCGGGCCAGCCCTACAAGCTGGTGGTGGAGTAGGGGAGACGGGCCGATTCCCTTGGCCGCCCCGCTTCTCAACCCGGAGCGACCGTGCTATCTGGGCAGCCGCCGCGGGTGTAGCTCAATGGTAGAGCAGCAGCCTTCCAAGCTGAATACGAGGGTTCGATTCCCTTCACCCGCTCCAGCATTTCAAGGCCGGAAAGCTTCGCCCACACAGGGGTTTAGCTCTCCGGCCTTTTCCTTGCCTGGGGCCGCCCCGTTCGAGTGATACCAGCCTGATACCAGTTTCGGCCCCCGAGGGACGCTGACGTAGCCAGGGCAGGCACGGGCGGCGGAGATCCCGCATGAGGCGCCCGCGACTCGTGAGAACAATCGGATGTCAGAGGTGTCCGAGGCCTCTTGGTCCCTCGCTACCGCGGCGGCGATCATGCCTTCATCGCGAGGCGCAGCCGCCGTTCCCGCCCTCGCGCGGCGACCTGACCTTTGATAGGTATTTGAGCATGGCCGATGCGACCGCCATCGAGTGGACCGACGCGACTTGGAACCCTGTGACGGGTTGCACCAAGATCAGTCCCGGCTGCGATAACTGCTACGCCGAGCGGTTCTCCGAGCGATTCCGCGGCGTCCCTGGTCACCCGTTCGAAACGGGCTTCGACCTGACCCTGCGCCCGGCGCGCCTGGAGCAGCCTCTGGCGTGGCGCGAGCCCCGCATGATCTTCGTGAACTCCATGTCGGACCTGTTCCACAAGGAGGTGCCCGAGGAGTTCGTCGCGCGTGTCTTCGACACGATGGAGCGCGCGCACTGGCACACGTTCCAGGTCCTGACGAAGCGCTCTTCCCTCATGCGGGACTTCCTCCGGCGCCGATACGGTACCAGCCGGGGCCCGGCACACATCTGGTGCGGCGTATCGGTCGAGGACGGCGTGAGGACCTCACGTATCCGCCATCTGCGCCAGGCGCCAGCCGGCATCCGATTCCTGTCCATCGAACCTCTGATCGGCTCTGTCGGCCGGCTCGACCTCGACGGCATCGACTGGGTCATCGTGGGCGGCGAGAGCGGTCCCCGGGCCAGGCCGATGGACCCCGAGTGGGTCCGGGAGGTCCGCGACCAATGTGTCGCAGCCGGCGTGGCGTTCTTCTTCAAGCAATGGGGTGGATTCCGCCCGAAATCCGGTGGTCGCAGCCTGGACGGACGCGAGTGGAGCGAGTTTCCTGTGCCCCCGCGCCCACCCAAGGTTGCCGCCGCATGACGAAGAAGCCCAAGGAAGGTGTCGGCCCTTGGGCTAAGGAGAAGCTAGACGCGTTGGGGGAGTACCTGGGGTTCTACACCAAGGTGCTCAAGAACCAGGGCTGGTGGTGCCGGGGCACCATCTACGTCGACGCTTTCGCCGGCCCTGGCCGGGCCAAGGTCCGGACGAAGCCGAAGGCGGCGCCCGAGGTCAGCCTGTTCGATACCGAGCCGGCGGCGGACGCCGAGGCGGTCGAGTACCTGAAGGGCTCCCCCCGCGTCGCGCTCGACATCGAGGACCCGTTCTCGCGCTACGTCTTCATCGAGCGCAACCCGGAGCGGGTCGCTGAGCTCCATGCGCTCGCCGAGGAGTACGGTGACACCCGCCGCATCGTCGTGAAGGAAGGCGACGCGGCCAATGAGCTCCAGGCCATCCTCGACAGCGGCATCAACTGGAAGCAACACAGAGCGGTGGTCTTCGTCGACCCGTTCGGGATGCACATCCCGTGGTCGACCTTAGAGGCCCTGGCGAAGACCGGCGCTATCGAGGTGTTCGTGAACTTCCCGCTGGGCATGGCCATCCAGCGGTTCCTCGTGCGCAACGGCGACATCCGTGAGAACTGGCAGGCGACGCTGGACAGCTTCTTCGGGAGCCCGGATTGGCGCATCCATGCCTACGAGGAGCGCGACGGCCTGTTCGGGGCCGAGACCCTCAAGCTCGCCGATTCCGGCATGCGGCTGTTGGAGTGGTACCGGGGCCGGCTGAAGGATGCATTCGGGCACGTCTCGCCCGGGCGCCTCATCCGCAACACCCAGGGCGGCCACCTGTATTATCTGGTCTGGGCCGGGCCCAATAAGAAGGGGCTCGACGGCGCGCAGCACATACTGAGCAAGGGCGACCGCGTGGCACCTGCGCGAGCGCGCAAGGGCACGGTGCCCGGGTAAGGCATCGGTCGAGGCCGCCATCCGCGAGGGAATCGACGTCTTCAAAGGTTAACGGCGGGCCTCGGGCGGGTCCAGAAAGTGACTTCTGTAGAAGTCATTTGGGAGAACGGACCGGGAACCTGACTTATACAGAAGACACTAATCATCGGCATTTTACTGATGTCGTTAACCATTCTGGACGCCGAATAGTGGTATTCTTGAAATGAGACTTGAGTCGTCCTGACCGTTTACAGCATCGCAACCCCTACCTCCCCATCATGCTGTTCGACACGCTGCCCATATCCGCCAACGGCCACCGGGAGGACCCGTCCTCACTATTGCCGGCGCTTTTGTCGGGATGGAGGAACCACAGCATGTCGGTAGTCATGGACACGCTCCCCAAGGGCGTCGTGAAGTCGCTTGATAAGGCCGAGGATGGTCTCCGCGTGTTCGTCGAGGACGCGCGGGCTGCCTTCGAGTCCGAGCCGAGCGACTGGAAGGAGGGTGACCGCGCTGCGGACATCCTCTCATGGCTGGACGACCTGGACGAGCTCGTCGAGCGCCTTGCCGAGTGCATGGCTTCGGCTTTCTGAACAGGTCGCCCGAAGGGGCTCCGGTGGCGACGCCGGGGCCCTTTTCGATTCCTCTCCTCAGTCCTCCGCCTTCGCCTTCCGCCGCTTGGCATCCCGCCGGGCGTAGCGGGCTCCGAGCTCGGCGGCATCGCGAGGCGGCTCCTCCACCGCGGGGGCCGTCCCGCGCAGCGCGTGGGCGAACCGCGGCGCAACAACGCGGACCGGGCGCGGCTTCATGCTCCTTTATCGTTCAGAGAAGCGAAGAGTTTGAGGTCCAAGCTTCCTCGATCTGAAAGGCCTCCCTTCGATCAGTCACCAACCCTTCTAAAGTTCGCTTTTACCCACGTCGACGTTTGTGCGCGACTAAAGTCCGAGAGGTCGGACCTCACGCATGACGTCGATCAGCAAGCGCAGGCCGAGCGGTACCTGGCGCCGGCTTGAATAGTAGATCTGATAGCCTTCGCCGCTCGCCGCCCATTCCTGCAGGACGACCTGCAACTGACCCGACTTCACGAAGGGGTCGAAGACGGGCTCGACGCAGTACATCAGGCCCGTGCCCGCCACCGCCAGGGCCAGCAAGGCGGGGCGGTCGCAGATGGTGATCTGCGTCGGCACCGCCAGGGCGAACTCACCGTCCGGGCCCTGGAATTCCCATTGGTACACCCGCCCGTCACCGGTCCGTCCGTTGACGCAGCGGTGGTTCATCAGGTCGGCGGGCGTCTTCGGGACACCGAAGCGCTCGAAGTAGCTCGGGGCGCCGGCGACCACCCACCGCAGGTCACCGGTGAGGCGTTGCGTGACCATGTCCTCGGGAATGGTGCCGCCCGTCCGGATGCCGGCGTCGAAGCCCTCGGCCGTGATGTCGACCAGTTCGTCCGTCGCGACCACCTCGACCTTGATCTCGGGATATCGCTCCGCGAACACCGCCAGGGCGGGCGGTATCAGGATCTGCGCAGCGTCGATGGGAACGTTCAGGCGAACGAGGCCCATGGGCGTGTCGCGGTGGTGGTTCAGATGCTCGACGGCCTGCTCGATGGCCTGGAGCGGCTGGACGATGGCGTCGTGGAATTGCTCGCCCGCGGTCGTCAGGGTAACGCTGCGGTTAGTCCGATGGACGAGGCGGACGCCCAGTCGCGCCTCAAGCCCCTTCAGTGCATGGCTCAGCGCCGAGGTGCTCAGGCCCAACTCCACGGCGGCGAGCCGGAAGCTGCGGTGCTTGGCGATGGCCAGGAAGTACGTGAAATCGGTCAGTTGGGATCGAACGACTGGCATGGTCCGCTTTGGGTAAGGCGACGTGCCGCCGCCTTGGGATTGCGAGAACGTCGAATCGACGTCACACGCCTAGCTGGTGCTGGATCGAAGGTATCACTTCGCGCCTTCGGGAGCGGCGGCGAAGGTGTACCAAGCCGGCGACGGCCACGGCCGTCAGGGCTAGGAGACCGGCGCTGCATAGGAATTGGGTCGCGGCACCGTATCTGTCAAACACGATGCCGCCACCGGCTGCTCCCAAGGCTATCGCTGCCTGCATCACCGCCACGAGGAGGCCCCCGCCGGCCTCAGCGTCGTCGGGTGCGCTCCGAGCCAGCCACGTCCACCATGCGGCCGGAGCGGCCGTTCCGGTGAAGCCCCAGACCGCGAGCAGGACTGCGACCACCCAGACGTTTGTGCCGAACAAGGCGAGCGCGACCGCAGTGACCGCCATGAGCGAGGCCAGCCCCCCCATGATCAGGTACAGGCGCCGGTCGTCCAGCAGCCGGCCCACCACGGCGGCGCCGGCCAGACCGGAGACGCCCACGACGAGCAGCATCACTGACAAGAGCCAGCCCGTGATGCCGGATACCTGCTCCAGGAAGGGACGCAGGTAGGTGAAGAGCGAGAACTGGCCCGCATAGAAGAGCCCGACCGCAACCATACCCGATACCAAGAGGGGATCGCGAAGCAGACTGAGGATGGCGCCTTTGCCGAGCCGCTCGTCCACCCTGAGGGGCTTGAGGGCGAGGAATTGCCAGAGGCCGGCGAGCGCGACGAGCGGAACCATGCCGAGGAAAGTGCCGCGCCAGCCGATCAGGTCCCCCATGTAGCTGCCCAGCGGCCCGATCATCGCGAAGGCCAGGGCGCTGCCGCCGTTCACGATGGCCAAAGCCTTCGGCACGTCCGAGCCGGGCACCAGCCGCATGGCGACGGCGGCCGACATCGACCAGAATCCGCCGACGACCACACCGAGGAGCGCGCGCCCGGCCATGAGTGTCTGGTGGCTGTTCGCAAGGGAGACCACGACGTTGGCGACCAGCAGGAGGGCGATGAGCCCGAGGAGCACGCGACGCCGATCCGCGCCCCCGACCAGGCGTCCCAGGAACAGGCTCGTCGTGACCGAAAAGATCCCCGACACGGCGTTGGCCTGCCCGGTCTCGCCCTCGGATAGGTTCAAGGTGTCCGCGATGGGGCTGATGAGCCCCACCGGGATGAACTCGGAGGCGTTCACCACGAAGCTGCAGAGCGCCAGGCCGATCACGGCGGCCCAGTTCGCTTCGCCGTGCGCATCACGGGCGGATGAAGGCAGGACTTCGCTTCGGCTGGGCATGGGGTGTCCTCGATTGCCCGGGAAAGGGCGCGCTCGGGATGTCAGGAAAGGACGACGTCGGCGGCTATGCGGACCGGGCACGGGGTCCCATGGCCAGGAGCGCGGAAGCGGCCGAGATCGAAAGCAGCGCCGCGCTGACGAGGAACTCGGGCGTGGCGCCGAGGCGGTCGAACACGACGCCTCCACCGGCCGCGCCGACCGTGATGGCCAGTTGGATCACGCCCACCATCAGGCCGCCGGCCGCCTCGGCTTCGTCCGGAACGGTGCGGGCGAGCCAGGTCCACCAAGCGACGGGCGCAGCTGTTCCGGCGAAGCCCCAGACCGCCAGAAGCGCGGCCGTCGCGGCGGTCGACGTGCCCAGCAGGGTCAGCCCCATGGCCACCAGGGCCATGACTGCCGGCAGGGCGGAAAGGGTCAGATGAAGCCGTCGCGTGTCGAGGACCCTCCCAATGACCCAGGTCCCGATGAGGCCTGACATCCCGACCAACAACAGCATGAGCGACAACGTCGGGACGCCGATGCCGGTCACCTGTTCGAGGAAGGGCCTCAGGTAGGTAAACAGCGAGAACTGGCCCATGAAGAACAGCGCGACGGTCCCGAGCCCGATCACGAGCGAACGCCTGCGGAGAAGCCGCAGGACACCGTCGCCGTCGCGTCGTGCCCGGGCCGGAAGGGACGGGAGGCTGGACGCGAGCCAAAGCACGGCCACCGCCGAGACCGGCAGGATGCAGAGGAAGGTGCCGCGCCAACCCAGCATGCCTTCCATAAAGCTCCCCAGGGGAGCCGCGAGGACCGAGGCCAGGGCGTTGCCGCCGTTGATGACGGCCAGCGCCTTGGGCACGTCGGGGCTCGGGACGAGCCGCATGGCGATGGCGGCCGACATCGACCAGAACCCGCCTATCGCCACCCCGAGCAGCGCCCGTCCGACCATCAGGACCGCGTAGTTGGGGGCGAACGGCACCACGGTGCCCGACACGATCAGTAGCGTCGTGAGGCCGAGTAGGACGGTGCGTCGGTCGAGTCTGCCGAAGAGGCCGCCGACGAGGAGGCTGGTCGTTAGGGCGAAGGCGGCCGAGACCGCTATCGCGTGCCCGACCTGCCCGTCGGATAGGGTCAGCGAGCGCCCCATCGGACTGAGAAGGCTAACGGGCATGAATTCGGAGGTGACGAGGACGAAGCTGGACAACGCCATCGCGTAGACGGCGCCCCAACGGACCGGTGAGGCGACGACGTTCGGACGGACGTCGGTCATCGCCGTCGCGGCGTTGGAACCGGACATGCTTGGTGTTCCTGGATTGAGGTGCGGAGGACTGCGTCCGAGCCCACCATGGTCTGGCCGCCGTGGCGGTCGTGACGGCTACCTGGTTAGGAGCGGGCTGGCTCGGACGCGGGGCATCGGCCGGCGTGCGCTACCGCCAGGCGGCCGGCTTCTCGACCTTGCCCGTCTCGATGAGATGCGTGACTGATTCCTTGACCGCCGCGAGGCTGGTGTAGGCAGGCTCGTAACCGAGCTTCCTGCGGGCCTTATCGACGGAGAGGCAGGAACTGCGGGAGTAGTGCTCCCACGAGTGGTGCGCCTCCTCGGGGGTCGGCTGCCGCTTCAGCCACTCCTCGGCCGGGAGGTAATCGATCTTCGGCTCGATCCCGAACCAACGGTACATCTCCTCCGCGTAGCCGCGCAGGTTCAGCGCCTTGTCCGACACCGCGTTGAAGGTCTCGCCCACCGATGCGCTACGGTTGGTCATGGCCCCGATGATGATCCGGACGACGTCGGCGGCATGGACGTGGTGGATCGTCTCAAGGCCCAGGTTCGGCAACGTGATGCCCTCGCCCCGGGCCATTCGCGAGAAGACGTCGACCTTGTTGTTGGCGAGCGGCGTGATCGGCGCCCAGCCCGGGCCCACGATATGCCCAGGGCGGAAGATGGTGGCGGGGAAACCCGAGGTCCGCGCCTCGTGCATCAGCCACTTCTCGATCTCCGCCTTGTCGATTCCGTACTCACAGAAAGGGTTCAGGGGGTCGTCCTCCCCGGCAGGGACGGCGGCGTTGTGGCCATAGACCCACAGCGTGCTGCAATGGATAAAATGCTCCACCTTGCCGCGAAGCACCTCCACCAGCGGCTGAGTGCTGCTCAGCTTGAACGCGATGAGATCAATAACGATGTCCGGATGCAAGTCCACGATGCGTGCGGCGAAGGTCCCTGCCTCTTCCTCGGCCGTACGGTCAATGCTCACCTGCTGGACGCGGTCCCAGGCGGCGTGTTGCGAATAGCTTTTCGCTTGTCCTCGGCTGACGTTAACGACGTCGAAACCTCGTTCGACCAACTCCGGGATCAGATAAGTTCCGACGTGACCGCTTCCTCCAATGACGATGACCTTCGACATGCTTCTCTCCTGTGAGCGTGACTGAGCATCGGCGTCGAGCCGACGCCGCGTTGCTGGAGAGTTAGCGGCAAGGCGGCCCCGGGGTTACCAGGCCATCGCGCAACGCTGCGGTGAAAAAAGCTCAACATGCGGTTTCGTCGGCTCGAATGGGCGTCTCGATGAGCGTCTTGCAACGCTGCGATGAGGAAGAACCGCCGGTCGCGTCGCCTTCATGGCCGTTAGATGTCCCGAGGACCGGACGAACGGCTGGGCAACCCCGAACAGCCGTTCGAGTCTCGGATGTCATGAACATGTCAGGTGGGTTTTGGGATGACGGGATTACTGCAGGGGAAGACCGCAATCATCACCGGTGCAACTGAAGGGATTGGCCGAGCAACGGCTGAGATGTTCATCCGGCACGGCGCGAACGTCGTCGCGACAGCGAGGCGGAAAAACCGATTGGATGAAATGGCGGAGGAGTTGGGCAGGGATGGCTGCAAGATCGTCGGGGTGGTAGCCGACGCCTCCGATCCAGCTGCACCTGGGCTGACCTTCGCACGGGCGGTAGAGGCGTTCGGGCAGGTGGACATCCTCGTCAACAATGCCGGGATGGGTGAGATGGTCTCCATCGAGGATACAACGGATGAGCATTTCGAGACCGTGATCCAGGCGAATCTCGGTAGCGTGTTCCGTCACTGCCGAGAGGCGGTTCGCCACTTCATCCCTCGCAACGAGGGCGTGATCGTCAACGTCTCCTCGATCAACGGCAACCTGCCTTTGTGTGGCTTGGCCTACACGTCCACCAAGGGCGCGGTGAACACGATGACGAAAAACATCGCCATCCGCTTCGCGGGCACCGGCATCCGGTGCAACGCGGTCGCCCCCGGCTACGTCGACACACCCATGACGAGGAAGTCGCGATCTGGCGAACTCGATGGCGGCGGCGACATGTTCCGCTTCAACGCAATCTACAGCAACACGGATATCCCCGACACCCAGCCCGCCGACCAAGCCGGCGCCATTCTCTTCCTGGCGAGCGACCTCAGTGGAGCGGTCACCGGGCGCGTTCTACAGGTCGACAACGGAGCTTTCATGTAGCTTCCGTCGGAGGTGGAACGTCTGCTACGGGGCGAAAGGCTAGCCTCCAATTACCATCCCATGCGGAGCCTGCAAACGGATGGCTTGATCTAAGTCCTCTCGTTCTGGTGGCTGAGCGCCCGGACGGCGGCCGCCAGTATCGCCCGGGGCTCGCGATGGGGCCCGTCGGCGTGGAGGAGCTCCTCGTGCCAACCGACCTCGCTGACGCCGTCCCTGGGCCACTCCCGCAGGAGGCGCTCGCCATCGGCGCCGTCGTACTCCGGACCGACCGAGGCGTGCTCCGTGCGGGCGCAGGAACCGCTGACGACGTAGAAGCCCGGCAGCGCCTGCCGGACGAAGTCACGGGCGGACTCCAGCGCGGTCGTGTACGGCGGGGTGACAATCTCGCTGGTGTGCGGACCAGTGCCGAGGAGGCGAGCCAGGATGCAGGCGAGGTCCCAGTCCTGCCAAGTGCCTCCGACTCCGGGGGCGACTAAGCCGCTGGCAACCGACGCCAGCTTCTCCCTACGGCAGGCGCGAGCGACGTCGGCGCTCATGTCAGGCCGCCTGCAGGGGGATCATGGCGGGGCGGCCGCCGATGGCCGCGGCCCCGGTGACGAAGGCCTGGAAGACCCGCACGGCCTCCTCGGCCGGCACGCCGCGCTCCGGCGTCAGGACGACGTCGGGGCGGCCACCGAAGACGATGGCGACGGCGAAGCGCTGCTCGGTCTCTGCCTCCTGGGCGGGCTCGTCCTCGTCCCGGCCGCTCTTCAGGGAGATGCGCGCCAAAGTGGCTTGGTCGCGGGCTTGGTCGACGGTGATCCGGTTGGCCTCTCCCAGCCGGATCGTGGCCCGCTCGGTCTTGAGGAAGAAGGTCGACGCCGTCGGGGTGACGCGGAGGATGAGCCCGGCCGTCCGGGTGTCGGCATACTCGATGCCGCGCCCCGGGACGCGCCCTTCCTCGATGAGCGTCTCGCCGCGGATGACGTGGTCGAGCCCGATGGCCACGCGCTTGCGGGTGTACGCCTTCGGCTTCTCCTTGGCCTTCGCAGCCGCCTTCGCCATGCCTCGCCGGCCCCCTCGTCAGCGTGATACCAGCCCGATACCAGCCTCAGGGGTAAACGGTGCGCAACGGGACTGGCTACGCAGGGAGGCGGATTTCCGCTGTATTCTCAGTGGGCTGGTTAATGGAATGGGCCGGTATTCTGGGGCGAAATCCAGTCGAGGCAGCAGCCTTCCAAGCTGAATACGAGGGTTCGATTCCCTTCACCCGCTCCATTGCCTTTGATCCCCTTTTCCCAATGCTCTCATGGACTTGCGAGGGCTTCCTCGCACGGGCCGTGTCGCCCTGAGGGGCATGGGATACAACAGGGATACAACGGGCACCCTCGAATCACACCGCTGCCTAGGGCCAGGGATGGGGTAATCCTCGCTCGAATCCGCCCCCGCTGCCGGCTCTCCGCATAGCCGGGACAGCGCGGCCTTACCGGGGTAGGATGCGTTCCCTTCCTCGGCCTTCCCATGCCCCATACCCGGACGATCCCCGAGGAGGAACTCCGGCTCCTCCACGTGTTCGGGGATGAGACGTGCCAGACCCGGCACAGATGGATGGTCCTCGGGACCCTCGTCGTGCCGGACGAGCATCTGGCGAACGTGCGCGCCAAGTTCCTGGCGATGAAGCGCATGATGGGGATCCAGGGCGAGATCAAGTGGGAGCGGACCGACCGGAAGCTGCTAGCCCGCTACAAGCGGCTAGCCACGGCCGCGATGGCCCTGATCACCAAGCACCGCGTGATGCAGTTCCACACCGTCATCATCTGCATGGATGTGGTGGACGACGAGAAGCATAACGACAGCATCCCAGAAATGGGGTACAGCAAGTTCTTTCACCACCTGCTGCTCAAGTTCGCACGCATCTACCCGCGCAACTCAAAATACTGGGTGCTGTTCGACAAGAGGAATAGCAAGATCCCGCTGCAGCCGTTCCAGCAGGCCGCCAACTTTGCTATTCGCAGGAACCACGGCATCGATCATTGGCCGGTCCGCCGCCTCCGCTACGAGGACTCTACGTCCGACATTTTGTTTCAGATCAACGATCTTCTGCTCGGAGCGGTCGGCTTCCGGCTCAACGGCAAGCACAAGGCGGAAGCCACGGCGGGCAGCCCGAAGGCGGAGCTCGCCCTTCACATCATGCAAGCAAGCCCGGCGCGGTCATTCTGGCAGGACACCCGAGCGGGGCAGAACGACTTCACGCTCTGGAAGCTGAGGTTTGAGGGGCGGAAGGGGCGCGAAGCCTTCCGCAACAGGGACAAGGGCAAGCCGAAAAGCGAGGTCCGAAAAGTGGTGCGCCGAAGACGGAAGCGTCGGCCGGCATAGCCCCCCTCCTCAAAAATGAGGAAGCCCCCGGGTGGCGGGGGCTTCTCTAAAAATCAGGCAGCCATGTCGGCATCGCGCGCCCATCGTCGCGCTTAGATGTCCCACCTGAAGTCGTCGCCCCTGTGCCACTCGTACGTCCGGTCCTCGCGCGATCCGCAGATCTCGACGCGCCCGATTCGGCCGTCGAACATCACCACGTCGGCGATGTACCTCTCGCTCCGCGGCGCTCGGTTCAGGCCGTGCACGTCCGCGACGTAGGAGGGCGCACCCGGGGGCACGATCTCCCGGATCGCAGCGAGGACGTGCGCGCGCTCGTCGAGCGTCGGGTCCCGCATCGGCAGCGCCGCGTCGAACGGCAGGGGGCCCGGGGCCGGGGGCGCCTGGTTGGGGGTCAGGCCGAGGAGGTCCCAGATCGTCATCTGCTGCTTCATCTCAGTCCTCCTGCTTCTTGGCCAAGTCGAGCGAAATTAGGAAGTCGCAGTCTTCGTCTGCCTGGCGCCTCTCTTCCGGCGACAGCTTCGAGACGTACGGATCCGGATCCCAGATGTGCTTCAGCCTGTCCGCCCGGCGTCGGGCCTCGACGGTGAGCTGATGCCCGACTGCCATGAGCGGCTCGATCATCGCGATGGGGATCGGCCTGTGAGCGATGACCCAGTTGTGCACGGACTGCGCCGAGACGGGCCGGCCGGCGGCCGCCGACAAGGCTTCCGCCATGGGGGCCTGCCACCGTGGGCCAAACGCGAGCTCGCCGGTCTCGATCAGCCACCCGCGTGTCATCTGCTGCTGCAGAGTGAGGCGGCTGACAGTCGCTTCGACCTGCTCGGGCGTGAGGGGGGCTCGGGGGGTGCGGGGCATCCGATCCCCCCTCAGGTCCGGTGCACGCCCGTGCCGTAGTCGATCGTGTAGCTCGGGACGCTGGCGACCCCTACGTCGAACTCGCTGCCGCGAGCGCGGCGCCGGATGACCCGCCGCGCCGCGCGTTCGAGCATCGCCTCGGTCTCGGCGCGCTCCACTGCCTCGATCCCGGCGCGCTCCAGACCGTTCCGTCGGTGCAGGTCGTCGAGGGCGAGCAGCGCGTTGTGCGCGGCGTGCAGGCGTCCCAACAGCGCGACGAACGTCGTGCTGGAGCCGTAGCGGGCCTCGTGCAGGAATGCCGCGCCGCGCACCACGCCCACGGCATCGAGGGCGCGTTGGATCCATTGCACCGGCATCGTCTCGACGATCACGAACGCGTCGTCATCCCGGCGTTGCGCGTCCTGGATCGAGTAGTCGATCAGCGACGAGGTACGCGAGATCTGCTTCGCGGACCGCTTCCAGATCTCGCTCTCTTCTTCGCGGCGCGGCACGGGCTCAACGCGAACGACCTGAGCTCCGTGCTCGGCGGCCGGAAGGCTCCGTCCTGCTCGATGCTGCGCGCGGTCGGCGCGCGGCGCGCCCTCGTGCTCGATGGGGGTGCCGCATGACGTGGACGCCCGAACTGACAGAGCGGTGCAAAAGCCTCTGGGGAAAGATGTCGTCGCGCCGGATCGCGGACATCCTCACCGAAGAGACCGGCCGCCCCGTGACGTTCAACGCCGTCATCTGCAAGATGAACCGGGCCGGCCTGTCGTTCCGCGGCGTGACCCCCCTCAAGTCGCGCAAACGCCGGCCCTTGCGCTCCGAGATGTCCGCCGCGGAGCTCGAAGCGGTCCGCGCGGTAGAGCGAGACTACTCGCGGCGGAAGCGCGCCCGCGCCCGCGGTCTGCCCCTTCCTCCGCTTCCGAGCGTCGAGGCTCTCGCGGGGCTGCCGCGCTCAACGGCAAAGCCCAAGCCGAAGCCGGCCATTAGCCCGGCGCCGGCGGCCCTCGCACTTGCCCCGCCGCGCCCGGTTCCGGCCCCGCCGCAGGACCCGTCGATCCGGCCCTCGAAGGAGATCCCGCTCACGGAAGTGCGCGAGGGGCAGTGCCGGTACATCGCCGGCGACCCGCTCGAATCCGTGCCGGCGACCTGCTGCGGGCACCCGACGTTGCCGGGCTCATCCTGGTGCCTCGGCCACCACCGTATCTGCACCGTCCCCTCGCGCTACAGCCTGAAGAGAGCCGCATGAGCAACCCCTCAGAGAACGCCATCCTGTGCCGGGACGGGACCGCCCTGCGCATCGAGAACCGCGACGGCACGCTCGTCGTCATCGCCCCGGCGGGGGACCCGCAGCTGCACGCGGCGGGTCTGATGGCCCACGCCGAGCTCCCGGTCGTCGGGCCCGATGTGGCGATCGTCGGCCCCCACGTCCCGCACGTCCGCGACTTCATCCGCCTTCACGACGGATTCGCGAGCGGCGGGGCGCAGGCCCTCTCGATCCTCAAGGCGGCCGGCGCCCGGGAGGGCGCCCCTCCGCCCCCTTTCGGCCGATGGCCGCGCCGGGTGCCCAAGTTCACCCTGCCCGCCACCACCGTCTCGATCCTGCGCCGCGCCAGCTCGGGCTGCACGATCGGCAACAGCTCCGGCGCCGTCGGTCTCCGGGCGCTCGACTGCGGCTCCGACCTGCTCGGCGGCGGCAGCCGATTCGAGTTCGACCTCGGCTGCGGCGAGATCGACGCCCTTCTGCGCTGCGTCGACACGGCCTTGTGGAACTGGGCCCGGGGCCGGCTCGACGGTGGGGGAGCGGTTCAGGCGGAGCTGGTCGACGCGCGCGAGTCGATGAACGCCGCGCTCGACGAGGCGCACGCGGGAGAAGGACGAGGACGTGGGCCGGAGCAAGTCTCCGCATACCCTGCAGACCCTCGCCTCGATCCGCGAGCTCGACCTCGCGGCCACGTTCATGCGCGAGACCGGCGAATTCGTCGTCGACTACCGCCACGGGGACCCGCGCCGCCACGGCGCCGGCCCCTCCGGGCGGGGGAACACGGCTTACCGCACCGCCTACCCCTCGCACGCCGTCGCAGCCGCCAAGCGCATGTGCGCCGTGCCCGAGGTGATCGAGTACCCGCGACCGATGAACGGCCTCGGCGGATACGCCGACTGACCACGCAGACGCCGGGGCCCACGCCCCGGCCCTCGGCAGGTGCGCCGAACAGGGC
>JAEWKL010000085.1 GCA_023386115.1 Pseudomonadota bacterium | reverse complement strand
GGGGCGCTCCGCATGGCCGGAGCCCTACCGCCGCAGGCCGCACGTCACCCAGTAGTCGCGGGGCACGCAGATGCCGAGCGGCGTGGCGAACTGCGCGTGGAAGGCGATGAAGTCGCGGCGCAGTGCGGCGCGGCGGCCCTCGTCCAGGGCGGCGGCCAACGCCTTGACCGGACCATAGCCGGTGGAGAAGGTCTCCCAGGCCGTCTCCGGGCTCGATTCGCGGTAGAAGGAGACGCCGGTCTCGAAGGCGAGGTCGAAGTCCCGCCCCAGCAGCTCCGTGATGCGCTCCGTACGGCCCCACTCGAACGGCGAGGGCGGGGCCGGGGCGGGCGGCGGCGGCATATAGGCCTTCATCAGCCGGAACATCTCGAACACGGCGCCGTCGGGCGTCCAGGTGGTGAGGGCGATGCGCCCGCCCGGGCGGCAGACCCGCGCCAGCTCCGCCGCCGCCGCCTCCGGGCGGCTGGCGAACATCACGCCGCAGGTCGAGATCACGGCGTCGAAGGCGCCGTCGTCGAAGGGCAGGTCCTCGGCATCGCCGACGCGGTAGTTGATGTCGAGATCCTCGGCCCGGGCCTGCCCGGCCGCGAAGGCGATCAGGTCGGCGCCGAGATCGACGCCCACGACCCGCGCACCGCGCCGGGCAACCAGGCGCGACGTCCAGCCGGTCCCGGTGGCGAGGTCGAGGATCCGCTCGCCCGGCCGCGGCGCCAGACGCAGCACGCAATGCGCGATGCTGTCGGCGATGCCGCGGCTGATCTCGTCGTAGCGGCTGCCGCCGGAATTCCAGATGCCGGCCGACCGGACATTGTGCGGCTGGATCTCGCCGCCCTCGCTCGTGATGCTCTCGCTTCCGCTCCCAGATCCGCTCCGAGTTCCGCTGTTCATGGCGACCTCCCGTTCGCGCAGGAAGCATCACCACGACGATCGACAGATCATCGCGACGCGTGACAGCCAGACCGCACGCCTGCGGGGAACACCCGCAAGACCAGCCTCATTTGCAAGACTGGTCTCAGTCTATGACAACGCAAACGATCTTCGTTCACATAAGTTGGCGAGCCGGCATGGCACGATCGTCAGACCGAGGGCAGACGCGACGAGGGCCGGACCTCGCGGCGGCATGCGTCGGGTGCGGGAAACCCGCTCGCCGGCGGCCTCAATTCGCCACGTCGCTGCGCATGCGGTAGCCGCCGTCGGCGTCGCGCTCGAACATCTCGGCGATGCGGGCGTGGCGCAGGGCCTCGCCGGAGCGGTCCGGCACCAGGTTCTGCTCCGAGACGTAGGCGACGTATTCGGTGTCCTGATTCTCGGCCAGCAGGTGGTAGAACGGCTGGTCCTTGGACGGCCGGACCTCCTCGGGAATCGCCTGCCACCATTCCTCGGTGTTGGCGAAGACCGGGTCGACATCGAAGATGATGCCGCGAAACGGGTAGATCCGGTGGCGCACCACGTCGCCGATGTTGAACTTGGCGAGGCGGATGACCGCGCCGGACGGCGCGGCGTCGGGCTGCGGGACGGGCATGGCGGAGAAGGTCTGTCCGAGGGGCATGGGCGTCACATAGGATAGCGGGGACGGGATTGCACCGGTGCAACGTCTGCGCACAAGGTAGACCCCGCCCCCGAAGATCTCACGATGCCGGGAGCCTAGGCCTCCAGGCCGTAGGCCCGGGCGAGGTCGGGGTCTTTGGCGGCAACGAGCCGGGCCAGGTTCACGATCACGCTGGCCTGCTTCCAGGTGGCGTCATCCTGCATCTTGCCGTCGAGCATCACGGCGCCGGTGCCGTCGGGCATCGCCTCCAGGATGCGCTTGGCGAAGGCAACCTCGGCCGGATCGGGCGCGAAGACGCTTTTCGCGATCGCGACCTGGCTCGGATGCAGGGTCCAGGCTCCGGCGCAGCCCATCAGGAAGGCGTTGCGGAACTGCACCTCGCAGGCCGCCGCATCCGAGAAATCCCCGAACGGGCCGTAGAACGCCTTGATGCCGTTGGCCTGGCAGGCATCGACCATCCGGGCGATGGTGTAGTGCCAGAGGTCCTGCTGCACGCTCGCCCGCTCGGACGAGCCCGGGGCCGGATCGGCGATGACCCGGTAATCCGGATGGCCGCCGCCGACCCGGGTGGTCTTCATGCCGCGCGACGCCGCGAGGTCGGCCGGGCCGAGGCTCATCCCGTGCATGCGCGGCGAGGCGCAGGCGATGGCGTCGACATTGGCGACGCCCTCCGCGGTCTCCAGGATGGCGTGGACCAGGATCGGCTTCGTGACGCCCGCCCTCGCCTCGAGCTGCGCGAGCAGCTGGTCGACATAGTGGATGTCCCACGGGCCCTCGACCTTCGGCACCATCACGACGTCGAGCTTCGTCCCGACCTCGGCCACGATCTCGATCAGGTCGTCGAGCAGCCACGGGCTGTTGAGGGCGTTGACGCGGGTCCACAGGCCGGTGCCGTGCCGGGCGAAGTCGACGTCCCGCGCCATGGCGATGAAGCCCTTGCGGGCATTCAGCTTCTGGTCGGCCGGGACCGCGTCCTCGAGGTTGCCCAGCACCACGTCGACCTGTTGAGCCAGTTCCGGCACCCGGGCCCGGACCTTGTCGTTGTGCGGCGGCACGAAGTGGATCATGCGCTCCAGGCGCACCGGCAGCTCGCGGAACGGAGCCGGGGCTCCGGAGGCCAGGGGCTGGAAGAAGCGGCGCGGCAGTTTCATGGGCGTATCTCCAACCTCCGGCACGGCCGGCCACGCGCGATCCCGGCGTCGCGGGGACCCGTCCGTGACGGAGGGGTAGTGCAGGGGCGGCGCGGCCGTAAAGGGGGCGCCTCTCGGCAGATGGTCGTGCAGGGGCGGATCGCCCGTCCGTCCCCGTCCGGGGGTGGAGAATCCTGCTTTCGGGGGATGACCCGCCCGGATGCGCCCGGACGCGTTGACCGCCTTGTCTTCACGGCGCCGTCACAAGTCGTCACAGGTCGAATTGCGATCCCTGCATCGAGGATTATTGTCAGGAGACCGGAGCGGGGACAGCAGAGGACGGAGGGGGTGACGGCCGGATTGGCCGCAATCCGGACCTCGCGCGCCGCGATCTGGCGAGAGGCGGTCAAGAATCCTGCGCGCACGTGTTCTTTCGCACATGCGGCAGGGAACGCGAGCGTCACCGTAGCGTTCACCGGGCGAGGCGGGCGGCGGAGGACAAGAATCATGTCCCGAGAGATGAGTCGGCGCGGGTTTGCCGGCGCCGCGATCCTGGCGCTCGCCATCGGG
>JAEWKL010000306.1 GCA_023386115.1 Pseudomonadota bacterium | reverse complement strand
GATGCAGAGAGGGGTCACCAGGCGGGACCGACGCGCCCGCGACGGGCGTCACGGGCCGTTACGGCGCCTCTCCACCCTGGCCCGGGACGAACCGGTCCGTCGTCGCCACGCCTCTCCGCCGATCCCTGCGCCACGCGCTCGGCGTCGTTCCGGTCCAGCGCCGGAACGCATGCGTGAAGGCGGCCGGCTCCGAGAAGTCGAGGGCGGCGGAGATCTCCGCCAGGCCGAGATCGGTATCGGCGAGCAATTGCCGCGCGACGGCGAGGCGGGTCTCGTTCGCCACCGACCGGTAGGAGGTCCCCGCAGCCTTCAGGCGCCGGCTCAGCGTCCGCCGGTGCACCGCCATCGTCTCCGCGGCCCGCTGCGCACTGAGCCGCCCGCGGATCAGGATCGTCCTGAGATGACGGCGCAGGTTGTCCGTGAGATCGCCGGCCTCGAGCCGGCGCAGCCGGCGCTCGGCGATCCTGCGCAGGGTCGGGCTCGCGCCGCCGATCGGATGCTCGAGGAGCACCGCCGGGAAGACGAGTGCAGCGATCTCCTGCTCGAAGCGCACGGGGGCGCGGAAGACGTCCGCATAGGGCTTGGCGTCCTGCGGCTGCCGGCGCGGCAGCAGCACCTCGTCGGGCGCCCATTCCGGCTCGCAGAGGCCGCGCACGACGTTCGTCATCGCAGTGAGCGCCCGCTCGCAGTGAAGTGCGATGCCGTCGGCGTCCGGTTCGTAAGGCGCGTAGCTCGCGACGGCGACAGGCCCCTTGACCGCGACATCGATGACGGCGCCGCGGTCGAAGAGCCCCTGGTGCCGTTCGAGCGCCCGCAGGGCATCGCCGAGCGTGACCGCATTCCGCATCAGCACGCCGAGCAGCCCGAGGGAGGCCAGGGTCGTGCGCTGCCCGGCCAGGAGTCCGAAATGGGGGCAGCCGCTCCTGTGAGCGGCAACGTCCATCAGGCGACCGAGCGCGGCGAACGAGACCGCGTCGTCCCGCCCGGGGCCGCGCGGATCGATGCCGCTCTGCGCGAGCAGCCGATCCGGCGCGATCCCGACCGCAACCAGGGTCTCGCACACCGCCTCGACGGCCATGCCGGAGACGAAGCCGACGGCGATCGGCAACCCAAAGCCACCGTCCCCCACGGCGTCTTTCAGGATCGATCGCTCGCGGCCCAGTGAGAGCGACGTCGTCATGCCCGTACCTCCCCATTCTGCCTCATGACCATCCCGCGGGAGCGCCGGGGCCGAGCTTCCCGGCACGGTGACGGCCGGCATGAGGTGAAGCGTCCCGGCCTTGATGATTCGATTTCCACGAATTTATCTTGATGGAATTCGCAATACTTGCTTCTTACGCCCAGTATATAATGAAGATTTTGACAGTTTTATTGTCAAAGCAGGACGAAAATAGCATACAAATTAAAAGAGATGTCATTATCTTTATTTGTCATGAGCGATGAATGGGCCAGGGATCGTGCCGCCGCCGACCGGATACCGGCTGCTGCGATCGTGAGCGCAACTGTCCCCCAGGCAGAACGACGGTCCCGCTCGGCGACGACGGCGGGGTCCACCCGGCCGCATAGGGTTACCAGAACGGTAATCGGTGCGTGACGGTCATCCTTGACATGGATCAACATCGCCCGGCTATCGCGGCAGCGGTGTCCGGCAACAAGCAAAATCATTCGCATGCCGTTGCAGAGAAAAGATATTTCGTGTCTTCATGCAGTCCGGCACGAGGACCGACAGGGCGCACTCGCTCGGCCAGCGATCGGCTGAGCTCAGGCGGCTCGCCGATGCGTGGCATCCCCTCTGCCAGCCCCTCGGCCGGGATCAGAAGGAGCGGACGCGGCTCGTCGCGGCCAGGATCGCCGGCGGCGTATGCGGGGCGGTCGAGCCTCGCCGCCGGGAAATGATCGAGGACGAGGACGACGAGGGCTGAGACCGTCCGGGCCGAGCCGGCATCCGACTTCGACGGACGAAAGGCCGGTCCTGATGACGACCTAGTACGCGAACCGTGCCCGCCGATAGGAATCTTGGTAGTACGGATCTTGGCGGTAGGAAGACGGAGCGCTCCACCCCGCGGCCGTGGCGACCACGGGAGGCTCGGGATCGAACGGCAGCACCGTCGCGCCGAACGCGATGAAGCCGGCGGCGGCGCGCACGTCGTCGGGCTGGCGCGGGTCGCGCGCGATGAGGTCCGCCCGCCGGAACAGACGCAGGTTGCAGAGGCGGGACGGGAGCCCGCCCGAGGGCGTGCAGGCGTCGTGCTGCGCGCAGGCCGCATCGAGCGCATCGACCGGCGGGAGCGGGAACCGGTTTCCCAAGCCGCAATAATTGCCGTGCACGAGGAGGGACGGCTCTCGCCTGTCCCCGCCCGGTTGCGCCTGCGCACAGGACAGCCCTGCCGCGGCGAAGAGGAGAATCGCGATCGGTGTGCGCATAACGGTCACTCCGTGCGTGAGCGCAACATCGGAACGAGCGTCGCCTGTTCGGGGTAGAGCGACGCCCCCGCCGCAAGAACGGCGGCGCCTGGGGTGGGCGACCCGGACGCTCAATAGGGTCGACACTGCCCCGCATAGGCATCCCAGTACCGGTAGGGACCGCACCCGCCGCGAGTCGCGCCATAATAGCCGGCCGCAGCCGCAGCCCCGGCGGCACCGACCGCGAGGCCGTAGGGCCGGTAGCCGTAGCGGCCGTAACCGTACCCGCCCCGGTAGCCGTACCGTCCGCGATAGGCATATCCACCCCGGTAGCCGTACCCACCCCGATAGCCGGCCACGCGGCCGCCGCGGACGCCACCCCGATATCCAACGCCCCGGTACCCGCCGCCATGGAAACCACCGCCATGGAAACCACCGCCGCGGAAGCCACCGCCGCGGAAGCCGCCGCGCGCCTCGGCGGCGGTCGCGAGGAGCAGCGCGGCGATGGCCGATGCTGCGATGATGAAGTGCTTCATGGGTCTGTCTCCTTCCTCGCGGCGAGTCGATCGATGCTCTCCCCGTCGTGGGCGGGCACGAGCGGCTGCCGGATGCGACGGCCGCTCGTGCGCACCGTCCTCCGCGCACCGTCCTCGCGCCGGCTCCGCCGGATGATAGCGTCCAGGGGCCCGACGCGCTTGATCGGACAGGTCACGATGCCGGGCAAGGCAGATGCCGCACAGGATCGATCCCGGCTCCCAGTCTCGTTCGATCAAGCGTTCACCAGGGGATTGGCCATTCTTGACGAAAAAGGCTGCTTGCTCGTCGGATAGTGTCGGCCAAGGATTTTTACAGACGACTCTGGAAAATAATTAGCGTAAAGCATCTAATCAATTCAAGCGATGTAGTCGATTTTTGATTATTCATCCGTGTGATATACGGATTTAATAATAATTGAATTCGAGATAATATAACTGATCATAACATAATTTTATCATAATTTATCGAAGTCGGAGCCGTCGAGATCCTGCCGCTGCCTCCATGCGTCGCACGACAACGCGATCGAGGTCGGACTTGATCTGCGGGATATCCAGGATGGCGGAATGCGGTGTGCTGGTGAGATCATGGTGGTCGGAGGACTGGCACTGGCGCTCAGCGCCGGGCCGGTTCGTGCGCACCCGGTTCCGGATGCTCCGATCCGTGTCGTCTACGACCGTCCCGTGCACCCGGCGTCCCTGGCGATCTACCACGAGGTCAGGAAGCGCCGCGTCCTCGAAGGCTTGCGGGAGATCGCCGCCGGCATGCGCCTGCCGCGTTCGCTGACCCTCCGGTTCTCGGCGTGCCGAGGCGGGGCCGATGCGTGGTACGAGCCCAGGAACCGCACGGTCACGGTCTGCTACGAGTATGTCCGGGACGTGGAGGACCGGGTGCCCGGGGACAATGTCCGGGCCGGGCGGGTGCGCCACGACGTGGTGTTCGGCCTCGTCGCCCAGGCCTTCCTGCACGAGACCGGGCATGCCCTGTACGACCTGCTCGACGTGCCGGTGCTTGGCCGGGAAGAGGATGCCGCCGACCAGTTCGCGGCGCTCGTTCTGCTCGAATTGCCGCCGGCGCAAGCCCGGCCTGTCGTCGACGGCATCGCACGCCTCTTCCTCAGCCTCGCGGCCGACGAGCCGATGGAGACGGCTTTGCTCGCCGACGATCACAGCCTCGCGCTCCAGCGCCTCTTCAGCCTGCTCTGCCTCGCCTACGGGGCGGACCGCCGCACCTTCGGCTATCTCGTCGCGAGCGGCGCCCTGCCGCGGCCGCGCGCCGACCGTTGCGGGGCGGAGTACGATCTTGCCATGTCCGCCCTGCGCAAGCTGTTCCGGCATCATCTCCGGGGCGGGCGGTTGGAGCGCGAACGGGTCCGTCGCGCCTTTCGCGGGATGTTCTGATCCCGACCGGGCGCCGGCGGCCGTCGTCGGGCGCGGCGGCGGGGACTACTCGCCGCTCTCGATGGCCTGCGCATCCCCGCCCGGAGGGCGCCTCACCCATCTGACCATCAGCACATACCCCGTCGCCAGCACGACCGGCCCGATGAGCAAGCCGAGAAGTCCGTCCGCGACGACGCCGCCGACGACGCCGGCCAGGACGACGGGCATCGGGACCTCGAGCCCCCGGCCGAGCAGCAGGGCCTTGAGAAGATTGTCGCTCAACCCGGCGCCGAGCGTCCAGACCGAGAAGGCGAGCGCCGGCAGCGTATCGTGGATGGCGAAGACGTAGCCGATCACCGGAAGGGTAAGGATGACGGCCGGCACCTGGACGATGCAGAGAAGCAGGGAGACGAGCGTCCACAAGCCGGCCGCCGGAAGGCGAATGACGAAGAAGCCGGCGCCGAGAAGGAGCGACTGGATCACCGCCACGCCGACGATGCCAAGGGCCACGCCGCGAATGGTATCGACGGCCAGCTCCGCGAGTTCGGCGCCCCGGACCGTGCTGCCCGTGGCGCGCGCCAGGACCTGCCGCGTGAACCCGGCCGCCCCCTTGCCGTACCCGACCAGAATCGCGGCGATCGCGAAGGACAGAACGAACGACAATTCGCCGGCGGCGAGGCGCCGGGCGGTGGACAGGAGCCAGGCTGCCGGTCGCCTCAGCATCGGGCCGTAGCGCGTGAGGGCCGCTGGCGCGTTGGTGGCGGCGAGCGCCCAGGCCTCCGTCAGCCTCCCGCCGATCAGCGGAAGGTCGGCGAGTCGGGGCGGCGGGGGCGGTACGGTCAGCCTCTGGTCTCGCAGGTCGGAGAGGAATGCGAAGACGGACGATCCGAGGGACGTCACGATCAGGATCGTCGCCGCCAGCATGACCGCGATACCGACCAGCCCGATCAGCAGCGCCGACCCGCGCTCGCCGACGCGGACGAGCAGGCGGCGATGCAGCGGATACAGCATGACGGCCAGGATCGCCGACCAGAGCAGGATCTCGGAGAGCGGCGACAGGATGCGGGCGCAGGCATAGACCAGCACCGCGATCAGGCCGAGCCGAAGAACGCAATCGAACAAGCCCGTCGGCGAGGACGGAAGCTCGGGTTGTGGCGCGTTGGTGTCCATCGCGACGGCAGCTCGTTCGGAGACTTGTTGCTCAAGCGAGAAATCATTCATTTGTCGGGGGAATGATTCTTCATTGATAGTGAAGCACGGCGGATCACGCGTCGAGACATGCGCTGGCTTCTCGCTGCCTCGTGGCGGTGTGATGCGCCGGCACACCGTATGCTGAGCGAAGCCCCGCAGGCCTCCTTGAGGTAGATCAACCCGTCACCGATCCCGGCATCGCCCCGGACCGATCTCTTGCGCGAGCCCGTCGCCGTTCCGGTCGCCCATCAACCGCACTGCCGCGCAGGGCCGCCGGGAGCGGGCTCGGCGACGGCGGGACATCCGGCGGTCCGGCACCGTCCCCTGTCGTCGCGCGGTGTCCCGACCGATCAAGCGGCAGGGCGCATCCGCTGCGAGATTGCCGACGAGCCCCGGAGCGATCCGAGGTGGCAAGCACGGCCCGCCCACCCGCCGCCGGCTCGCACCGGTCGTCACCGGGGCTGCGTCCCGCCCCACCCGTGAGGAAGCAACGTGACGCATTCGACGACGCAGGAGGTGCCGGCCCGCCGTCGCCGGCACGAGAAGTACGACCGCCTGATCGCCGCCGCGCAGGCGCGGGCCCGCCTCACGGTCGCGGTCGCGCACCCTTGCGACGAGTCTTCGCTCGGCGCGGCGCTGGAGGCGGCGGATCTCGGGCTGATCGACCCGATCCTGGTCGGGCCGCGGCCGAGGATCGCCGCTGCGGCCGCCTCCTGCGGCCGGGATCTCGCGGCGCTCCGGATCGTCGAGGCGGCTCACAGCCACGATTCCGCGGCAAGGGCCGTGGCGCTGGTGAAGGCCGGGGAGGCCGGCGCACTCATGAAGGGCAGCCTTCACACCGACGAGCTGATGGGGGCCGTGGTGCGGCGGGAGGGCGGCCTGCGGACGGCGCGTCGTCTCAGCCACTGCTTCGTGATGGACGTGCCGAGCCACGACGATCCCCTCATCGTCACCGACGCCGCCATCAACATCGCTCCGACGCTCGAGGAGAAGCGCGACATCGTCCAGAACGCGATCGACCTTGCACATGCCTTCGGGGTCGAGGTGGTGCGGGTCGCGATCGTGTCGGCGATGGAGACGGTCAATCCGAAGGTCCCCTCGACCATCGACGCCGCCGCGCTCTGCAAGATGGCCGATCGCGGCCAGATCACCGGAGCGGTCCTCGACGGGCCGCTCGCCCTCGACAACGCCATCGACCTCGGCGCCGCGGCGATCAAGAAGATCCGCTCGGCCGTCGCCGGCCGCGCCAACGTGCTGATCGTGCCGGATCTGGAGGCCGGCAACATGCTGGCGAAGAGCCTGACCTTCCTCGCCGATGCGGATGCCGCCGGGATCGTGCTCGGCGCCCGGGTGCCGATCATCCTGACGAGCCGGGCCGATTCGCGCCTGACGCGTCTCGCCTCCTGCGCCGTCGCCTCGCTGTTCGCCGCGAGCCATCGCGCCGCCAGGCCGCTGCCGGAGGCCTAGCGATGATCCCGGCCTCGCTCGTGCTGAACGCCGGCTCCTCGAGCCTGAAGTTCCAGGTCTTCGAACCCGGAGAGGTCTTCGAACCCGGAGAGGTCTGCGAGCCCGGTGAGGGCGGCGCCCCCCGCCGCCTCTACCGCGGCCTCTTCGAGGGGCTCGGCGGCGCAGCGCACATGATCGTGCGCGACCAAGACGGCGCTGTGATCGCCGACGAGCGCTTCGCCGAGACCGGCTTCGGCCACGAGGAAGCCCTCCTCCACGTTGCCGCGTGGCTGCGGGACCACCGGAGCGGACACCGGCTGGCGGCGGTCGGGCACCGCGTCGTGCATGGCGGCACGGATCACGCCGCGCCCGTGCGGATCGACGATGCCGTGCTGGCGGCCCTGGAGCGCCTCGTCCCGCTCGCCCCCCTGCACCAGCCGCACAACCTCGCGCCGATCCGCATCGTGCGCCGGCTTTTCCCGGATCTGCCGCAGGTGGCCTGCTTCGACACCGCCTTCCATCACGGCCAGCCGGAGGTCGCGCAGCTCTTCGCGCTGCCGGCGGAGATTGCCGACCGGGGAGTGCGCCGCTACGGCTTCCACGGCCTGTCCTACGCCTTCATCGCCGGGCAGCTCGGCGCCTATGCGCCCGCCCTCGCGGCCGGCCGGGTGGTGGCGGCCCATCTCGGCAGCGGTGCGAGCCTGTGCGCCCTCGCGCACGGGCGCAGCATCGCCACCACGATGGGCTTCTCGGCCCTCGACGGGCTGCCGATGGGCACCCGCTGCGGCAGCCTCGATCCGGGGGTGGTGTTCTACCTGCTGCGGGAGATGCGGCTCGACGCGGACGAGGCGGAGCGCCTGCTCTACACCCGCTCGGGACTCCTGGGCGTCTCGGGCCTGTCGAACGACATGCGGACGCTGCGCGCCCGCGCGACCGAGGATCGGCGCGCACGGATGGCCATCGACCTCTTCGTCTACCGCATCGGGCGCGAGCTCGGCTCGCTCGTCGCGGCGCTCGGCGGGATCGACGGCCTCGTCTTCAGCGGCGGCATCGGCGAGAACGACCCCGCGACCCGGGCCGAGGTGCTGCGGGGCGCCGCCTGGGCCGGCTTCCGGCTCGACGAGGCCGCGAACGCGTCGGGCGGCCCGAGGATCACCGCCGGCCCCGGCCCCCAGGCCTACGTCATCCCGACCGACGAGGAAGCGATGATCGCCCACGGGATGCGCGAGGTGCTCGACGGGATGCGCCTGTCGGCGCTCTGAGCGTGAGGAGGATGCGCCTGAAGGCGCTCTGCTTGAGGAGATCGCCATGGAGACGCTGACGACGAAGCCCGAAACGACGCCCGCCGCAATCGGCAACGAGCCCTTCATGTCGGCGGACGACCTCGCCGCCTACTCGGCGCGCATGCGCGCCGCCCGGGCCCTGAAGGAGGTCGAGGGACAGGACCGGGCCGGCAAGGCGCGGCAGGAGCTGGTCAAGCAGCTCGCCGAGCCCGTCGCGGTCACCCCCGAGAAGGTCGGCGAGATCACGCAGAGCCTGCTGCACAAGCTCCGCATCGCCGCCGAGCAGGGCCAGAAGGAACTCTTGGTGATGCGCTTCCCGAACCTGATGTGCAGCGACAAGGGCCGGGCGATCAACAACGGCGAGGCGGGATGGGCCGAGACCCTGACCGGCCGGCCGCGCCAGGCCTACGAGTTCTGGCGCGACCGCCTGCACCCCGCCGGGTACGGCCTCAAGGCGATGGTCGTCGACTGGCCGGACGGCATGCCGGGCGACATCGGCTTCTTCCTCACCTGGAAGGCCGCGCAGGCCTGAGCACTCCCCGGGCACAGGAGATGCCTCATGCCAGATCCCGTGATCCAGGCCGATCCCCGTCCAGCCGCGGCGACCGACGGACCGGCGTCCCTTCTCCGGCTCCAGGCCCGCTTCGCCGAGGTCTACCGGGACCGCTGCACCGCGGCGTTCAGTACCTGGCTCGACGCGATGCAGCAGGCGGGCAGCGCCTGGCTGGATCATGCGCGACCGACGACCCCGATGCAGGCCGCCGGCGACGCGATCACCTACTGGACGGACTTCGCCCAGCGCTCGCTCCTGTTCTGGGACACGCTCCGGCAGCGCGGCAACGACTGGCTGGCGCACGAGGCGGCCGGCAAGCCGCCGCTCCTCGCCTTCCGGTACGAGATCGTGGCCGATGCCCGCCGCTTCGACCGGCCGGTGAACTACGCTCTCGCGCGCATCGTGCCGCCGGCCGACAGCCCGGTCGACGAGGAGAAGCGCCCCTACCTCATCATCGACCCGCGCGCCGGGCACGGACCGGGCATCGGCGGCTTCAAGCCGGATTCCGAGGTCGGCGTGGCGTCGCGCGCCGGCCATCCGGTCTACGTGGCGATCTTCTTTCCCGATCCGGTCCCGGGCCAGACGCTGGCGGATGTCGCGCAGGCGGAAGCCGCCTTCGTGCGCCTCGTGCGCGAGCGCCATCCGACCCGCGGCAAGCCCGTCATCGTCGGCAATTGCCAGGGCGGCTGGGCCGCGATGCTGGTGGGCGCCCTCGACCCCGAAGGGGCCGGGCCGATCGTGGTGAACGGCGCGCCGATGTCGTACTGGGCCGGCAACGACGCCGAGAACCCGATGCGCTACGCCGGCGGCATGCTCGGCGGAAGCTGGACGGCGCTGCTGGCCAGCGATCTCGGCGGCGGCGTCTTCGACGGCGCCCACCTCGTCGACAATTTCGAGGCCCTCAATCCCGCCAATACCTGGTTCGGGAAGTCCTACGCCCTGTTCTCGAAGATCGACACCGAGCCGCCGCGCTACCTCGAGTTCGAGCGCTGGTGGGGCGGGTACTTCCTGATGAACCGGGAGGAGATCCGCTGGATCGTCGACAACCTGTTCGTCGGCAACCGGCTGGCCGCCGGGAGCGCCGAATGGGCGGAGGGCCAGGCGCTCGACCTCCGGGCGATCCGCTCGCCGATCATCCTGTTCGCCTCGCTCGGCGACAACATCACCCCGCCCCAGCAGGCCTTCAACTGGGTCGCTGACCTCTATCCCACGACCGCGGACCTCAAGGCGAACGGGCAGGTCATCGTCGGGCTGATGCACGAGAGCATCGGGCATCTCGGCATCTTCGTCTCCGCCGGGGTGGCCCGGCGCGAGCATTCGCAGATCGTCGACCTCCTCGACTACATCGAGCACCTGCCGCCGGGGCTCTACGGCATGACGATCGAGGAGGAGCGCGTCGACGGGATCGTGCGCTACGATGCGGCCTTGCGTGAATTGCAGGTCGAGGACCTCCAGCGCCTGCAGAAATACGACCGCAAGGACGAGGTGCCGTTCGCGGCGGTGAGCCAGGTCTCGGACCTCAACGCGGCCGCCTACGAGGCCTTCGTCCATCCGTTCGTGACCGCCTGGCTGCCGCGCGAGATCGGGGCGTGGTCGCGGGCCCTGCATCCGCTCAGGGCGCGGCGCTGGGCCTTGTCCGACCTCAACCCGGCCCTGGCGCAGCTCGGCCCCGTCGCCGACCTCGTGAGGGGACACCGGGTCCACCGCGACGAGGCGGGCGCCCTTGTGGCGACCGAGCGCATGAATGCGGCCGGGATCATGGCGGGGTGGGACCTCTACCGGCAGATGCGCGACGCGGCGACCGAGAACCTGTTCTTCACGGTCTACGGGACGATGAGCGCGATGGCGCCGGCCGGAGAGGCGCGGGTCCCCGGCCGGGCGGACGG
>JAEWKL010000902.1 GCA_023386115.1 Pseudomonadota bacterium | reverse complement strand
GGGCGGGGCCGGCCGCCCCCGCGCCCCGCGCCGCTGGTGCTGTTCGCGGTCGCCTTCGCGCTGGTCCTGAAGGTCAACCGCATCTTCAACTTCGCCCAGGCCGGTGTGATGACGGTGGCGTTCTACGCCGCCCACGGCGCCGTCTCGATGGCCGGCCTGCCCGGCTGGGTCGGCTGCCCGCTGGCGCTCGCGGCCTCGGCGGGGCTCGGCGCGCTCCTCGAGCGGGTCGGGTTCCGGCCGCTGCGGCGGCGGCGCGCGACGCCGATGTTCGTCTTCATCTTCACCTTGATCGTGTCCGAGCTGATCGCCTACCTGGCGATGCTGGTCTTCGGCACCTGGCCGACGACGGTGTTCCCGTCGCTGTTCTGGCCCGTGACCCTCGTCGGCAACGTGGCGGTCAGCGCCTGGGACGTGCCGGCGCTCGGGGCGATGCTGCTCTCGCTGGCGGCCCTGTTCACCTACCTGCGCCGGGCCCGGACCGGCCGGTTCATGATCGCGGTGGCCGACAATCCCGACCTCGCCGAGCTCTACGGCATCGAGAAGGACCGGGTCTACCTCGCCACGATCGTGATCGCCGGCCTCCTCGTCGGCGTCGGCATGTGCCTCTACGGCGCCCGCGCGCAGGTCCAGCCGACGACCTCGATCGAGCTGATGCTGTTTGCCGTCGCCGCCACCATCATCGGCGGCATCGGCAACCTCTGGGGCGCGGCGTTCACCGCGGTGGCGCTCGGGATCGTCCAGAATGCCAGCGTCCTGGTGATCCCGGCCGAGTGGCAGGGCTTCCTGCTCTACGTCTTCCTGTTCCTCGCCATCGTGTTCCTGCCGAACGGCATCCGCCTGCCGGAGCGCAAGCGCGGCCTCGCCCGCCGGGTTGCCAGCGTCGATCTCGGCGATCCCGCTCCCGATCCGGCACCTGCTGCCCGCGGAAAGGCGTAAGCCATGGACTATCTGATCACCCTCGCAATCCTGATCGGGTTGAGCGTCGCGCTCGCCTCGAGCTTCAACCTGATCATCGGCTATGCCGGCCTGGTCTCAATCGCCCACCCGGTCTTCTACGCCATCGGCGCCTACGTCTCGGCGTTGCTCGCCCGCGACCTCGGCCTGCCGGTGCCGCTCGCCATGCTGTGCGGCGCGCTCGCCGCGGCGGCGGCCTCGGCGGCCGTCGCGCTGCCGTCCCTGCGGGTCTCGGGCGACTACCTGCTGATCGCCTCGATCGGCTTCCAGCTCGGCGTGCTCGAGGCGATCAAGAACGTCCCGGTCACCGGCGGGGCCGGCGGCCTCACCAACATCCCGGCCTTCCTGGTCCAGGACGGGGGCAAGGGCGCCTACGCCGCGCTGGTCGTCGCCTTCGCGGCGGTGACGGTGTGGCTCAACTGGACGATCGCCCACGGCCCCTACGGCCGGGCCCTCTCGGCGATGCGCGACGACGAGACCGCCTTCGCGGGCCTCGGCCGCAACGCCGTCGCCATGAAGGTCGCGGTCTTCGCCTTCGGCTCCGGCATCGCCGGCCTCGCGGGCGCCCTCTACGCCCACTACTTCCGCTTCGTCACGCCGGAGCAGTTCGAGATCCTGCAATCGGCGGCGCTCCTCACCATGGTGGTGGTGGGCGGGGTGCGCACCACCTGGGGCCCGGTCCTCGGCGCGGTGCTGCTCCAGGCGCTGCCCCAGGCGATCACCTTCGTCGACCTGCCCCCCGCCATCCTCGGGCCGCTCCAGGGCCTGCTGTTCACCGGCCTCGTCCTCGTCTTCATGGTCCTGCGGCCGCAGGGGCTGATCGCGGCGGGCGATTCCTGGCGTCCGGCCAAGAGGTTCTCGGTCGAGGGGCTCTCGGCCGACGGGCTCTCGGCCGAGAAGCGGGGAGAAGCGCGATGAACCCGGTCCTCGAGATCGCCGGCCTCGACAAGCGCTTCGGCGGCATCGTGGTGGCGGACGGCATCGACCTGACGCTGAATGCCGGCCGGGTGGTCGGCCTGATCGGCCCGAACGGCGCCGGCAAGACCTCGCTGTTCAACCTGATTTCCGGGGTCTTTCCCTCGGATGCCGGCACGATCCGGCTCGACGGGCAGCGCCTCGACGGCCTGGCGATGCATCGCCGCGCCGGTCTCGGGCTTGCCCGCACCTGGCAGAACCTGCGGCTGTTCCCGTCGCTGTCGGTCCTCGACAACCTGATGGTCGGCCCGCGCCGCTACCTCGGCGACCGGCTGGTGCGCCTCGCCTTCGACCCATCCGGGGTCCGTGCGCAGGAGGCCGAGACGCGCCGGCGGGCGCACGACGTGCTGGAGCGCACGCGGCTCTCGGGCGTCGCCGCCACCCGGGCCGCCGACCTGACCTTCGGCCAGCAGAAGCTCGTCGGCGTCGCCCGCGCGCTGATGAACGACGCCCGCTGCCTGCTCCTCGACGAGCCGATGGCCGGGGTCGAGGGCCAGGCCTACGAGATCATGCAGCAGGTCGTGCGCGAGGTCGCCGCGGGCGGCGTCGCGGTCTGCGTCGTCGAGCACAACGTCGCCTTCATCCGCGACCTCTGCGACGAGGGCGTCTTCATGTTCGCCGGCAAGGTCCTGGCCCGCGGGCCGGTCGCCGACCTGATCGCCGATCCCCGCCTCACCGAACTGTATTTCGGGACCTGATCCGATGCTGGAGATCCGCTCGCTCTCGGCCGGCTACGGCACGCTCACCGCCCTCGACGCCATCTCGGCGCGGCTCGAGCCGGGGGGCCGGCTCGGCGTCTTCGGCCATAACGGCGCCGGCAAGACCACGCTCCTGCGCTGCATCGTCGGCGCCCACGCGGCTTCCGCCGGCGAGGTGGTGTTCGACGGCGAGCCGGTGCGGCCCGGCAACGTGCCGGCGACGATCCGGCGCGGCATCGCCTTCGTGCCGCAGGGCCACAACGTCTTCCCGAACCTGACCGTGGCGGACAACCTCGCCACGGCGGGCCTGCTGTTCGACGGCACGTTCGCCGGCGAGGTGCTGAAGATCTTTCCGCTGCTGGAGGAGCGGCGCAGCCAGCGCGCCGGCTCGCTCTCGGGCGGCGAGCAGCAGATGCTGGCCCTCGGCATGGCCCTGATGACGCAGCCGAAATGGCTGCTCCTCGACGAGCCCTCGACCGGCCTCGCGCCGGTGATCGTGCGCGACGTGATGAGCCAGCTCGCCAAGGTCAACGCGGCCTTCGGCACCGGCCTCGTCATCGTCGAGCAGAACGTGCCGGCGACCCTGAAGGTCGTCGAGCACGGCCTGATCCTCAAATCCGGCCGGACCGTGTTCTCGGGCGAGGCGGCGACGCTCGCGGCCAAGCCCGACCTCTGGGAGTGGTTCTAGACCATGACGCGTGATCCCGATCCCGCCCTGCGGGCCCGCAGCGCCGATGCGATCCGGACGCTGACCGCCTGGGCCGCCGCGTCCGTCCGCGAGCCTCTGCCCGGTCCCGTCCGGGCCCGCGCCGCCCTGGTGCTCGCCGACGATCTCGGAGCGATGGTGGTGGCGGCCGGCGAGCCGGCGGTGGCGCGGATGCGCGCCGTGCTGGCG
>JAEWKL010000841.1 GCA_023386115.1 Pseudomonadota bacterium | reverse complement strand
GCTCTCGTGGGCGCCCTGCTGCCGGCGGGACGCGAGGGTCTCGTGCGCGCCCTGCCGCAGACCGCCCGGCTCTATGCCGGAATCGGCCTGCCGGTGAACCTGCGCGGTCTCGCCTTCCGGGACATCGCCGCCTACCAGGTGCCGGATACCTCGGGCGCGGGCCGCCTCGTGGTCGAGGGCGACGTGGTGAGCGCCTCCAAGCAAGCCGTGCCGGTGCCGCCCCTGCGCATCGAGCTGCGCGACGAGCACGGCCAGGTCGTCTACCGCTGGACCGCCGAGGCGCCGCGGGCGCAGCTCGAGCCCGAGGAAGCCGCCCGATTCCGGGCCGAGCTGCCGAACGCCCCGGCCAAGGGACGCGCCGTGCTGGTCCGCTTTGCCGCGGTTGACAGCGGGAATTCTGCCGTCAGCCTGAGGGCTCCGATGAATTCCCGCGACTGAGACCGATGAACCCGCCCCTGCCCCGCGTCCGCGTCCTCTTCGACGAATCCGCCATCGCGCAGCGCAACGAGGAGATCGCCCGCGCCATCGCCAGCCAGCCCCTGGAGAATCTCCTGGTGGTGGCGGTGCTCAAGGGCAGCTTCATGTTCGCCGCCGACCTGATCCGGGCCCTGCACCGGGCCGGCCTCGCGCCGCAGGTCGAGTTCATCCATCTGTCGAGCTACCGCGCCGCCACGGTCTCGTCGGGTCAGGTGGCGATCCTGCGCGACGTCGAGAGCGAGGTGCGCGGGCGCGACGTGCTCCTGATCGACGACATCCTCGAATCCGGCCGCACCCTCGTCTACGCCAAGGACCTGCTGATGGCCCGCGGGGCGCGGCGGGTGCTCACCACCGTGCTGCTCGAGAAGCCCGGCAAGCGGGCGGTGACGATGGATGCCGACTATGTCGGCTTCACCTGCCCGGACGTGTTCGTGGTCGGCTACGGAATGGACGTGGCCCACGCCTTCCGGCAGTTGCCCTATGTCGGCCTCGTCGATTATGGGGATGACGGGCCGGACCTCTTCGACAAGGGCTAGGGGTGCCGGGCCAAGCAGATTTCGCAAAAGCGGCTGCCGGTTTTGCGACGAGAATCTGCGACACGACAAGAGCCTAAGCGGACGACGCGTTGGCCTGCCGACGCATGTCCGCTGAGTCTCTCGGCGGCGTGGCCGTGGACCCGAAGCGATGCGCGATTGCAACGCGGGCGCGCCTCGCTCCGGAAAGCGACACGAAATCGGAACCGCAGCTGCCCCAACGGCTTGACCCGGCGCTGCAGGCCCCATCACATTTATCGTGTCCGCGCGGTTTTCGGACCGGAGAGACGAGAGGACATGGCGCGCATCCTGCTGGTCGACGACGAGGAACCGATCCGCGGCTTCCTGAAGCGCGGGCTGGAAATGGACGGCCACACGGTCGTGACGGCCGTCGACGGCAGCGACGGTCTCGACCGGCTGTCCGAGACCAGCTTCGACCTGATGCTGACCGATATCCGCATGCCGCTGATGGACGGGATCGCCCTGGCCCTCGCCGCCAAGCGCGACCATCCCGACCTGACGATCCTGCTGATGACCGGCTTCGCCGACCAGCGCGAGCGCGCCCGCGGCCTCGACGCCATCGTGGCCGACGTTCTCACCAAGCCCTTCACCCTGGCCGACATGCGCGCCACGGTGTCCCGCACCCTGCGCAGCGCCGGGGTGGTGGCGGCCCGCTGACGGGCCGGTCAGCCGGCCGGTGCCGGCCCGGCGAAGTGCGCGAGCGCGAAATCGATGAAGGAACGCAGCTTCGGGGTGAGCCGCCGGTCGGGCGCGTAGAGCAGGTGCATCGGGCGGGAGACGGGCCGGTAGGCCGGCAGCACCGGCACCAGGTGGCCCGCCGCCACGGCGTCCCGCACCAGGGCGGCCGGCTGGAGCAGCAGGCCGAGGCCGGCGAGCGCCGCCGTCAAGAGAGCCTGGCCGTTATTGACCAGGAGCCGGTACGACACCTCGACCGTTTCCGGCCCCTCCGGTCCGACGAAGCGCCATTGGTCCCCCGTCGCCATGTAGGCGAAGCCGAGGCATTCGTGCTGCTTGAGCTCGGCCGGCGCGCGCGGTGCGCCCCGTGCCGCGAGGTAGGGCGGGGCCGCGCAGAGGGCGAAGTCCATCGGACGCAAGGGGCGGGCGATCAGGCCGTTCCCGGCCGGCGGGCCGACTCGGAAGACCACCTCGTAGGCCTCCTCGATCAAGTCGGCCCTTCGGTCCGAGAGAGTCAGCTCGACATCGACCTCCGGATAAGCCGCCAGATAGGCGGGCAGCACCCGGGCGAGGTCGTAGGCGCCGAAGGTGACCGGGGCGTTCACGCGGATCTGGCCCCGCGGCACTGCCTGGCTGCGGGCCGCGACCGCCTCCACCGCCTCGACCTCCGCCAGGATGATGCGCACCCGCTCGTAGAGGTCGCGCCCCGCCTCGGTCAGGCTCTGCCGTCGCGTCGTGCGGTGGAGCAGCCGGACGCCGAGATGCTCCTCGAGCAGGCGCACCTGCTTGCCGACCGCCTGCGGGGAGAGCCCGAGGCTCTCGCCTGCGGCCGAGAACGACCCCGTCTCGACGGCCCGGGCGAAGGCCTCCATGCCCGACAGGCGATCCATCGATTATAAACCGGACGTTTCAAATCTCGAATGCAGGCCCGGATTTATCATGGCCGTCGGCGGGTTCATACCGGCCACTCGAGCGGGGCAGAGCAGAGGAGAGGCCCGTCATGTCGACCCAGCGCCGCGTGGTGATCACCGAGTTCGGTCCGCCGCAGGTCATGGCTTTGCGCAGCGAGGACCTGCCCGCGCCCGGCGCGGGCGAGGTGTGCCTGCGCCAGACGGCCATCGGCTTCAACTTCATCGACATCTACCAGCGCCGGGGCATCTACCCGCTCGACCTGCCGACCGGACTCGGCTTCGAGGCGGCGGGCGTGGTCGAGGCGGTGGGGCCCGGCGTGACGGACGTGACGCCCGGCGACCGGGTCGCGTATATGAATGCCGGGGTCGGCGCCTATGCGGATCGGCGCAACGTGCCGGCCGCCAAGCTCGTGCGGCTGCCGGACGGCGTCAGCGACGAGACCGCCGCCGCCCTGCTGTTCAAGGGCATGACGGCGCAGTACCTCCTGCGCAAGACCCATGCGGTGCAGGCGGGCGACCTGCTGCTGGTCCATTCGGCCGCCGGCGGCGTCGGCCAGATCCTGACCCGCTGGGCCACGGCGCTCGGCGCGAAGGTCATCGGCACCACGGGCTCCTCGGCCAAGCGCGACACCGCGCTCGCCGCCGGCTGCGCCGCGGTGATCGACCTCAACGACGACTGGCCCAAGGCCTTCCTGGAGGCGACCGGCGGCGCCAAGGCCCGGGTCGTCTACGACGCGGTCGGCAAGGACACGCTGCTCAAGTCCCTCGACTGCGCCGCCCCGTTCGGGCTCGTCGTCTCCTACGGTGCGGCGTCCGGGCCGTCTCCGGCGATCGACCCGGAGCTTCTCAACAAGAAGGGCTGCCTGTTCCTGACCCGGCCCTCGGTCTTCCCGCACAATGCCGACCCGGCCACCTTCCGGGCGAACGCCGCCGACCTGTTCGACGCGATCGGCCGCGGCCACGTCGCGGTCGAGATCGGGGCGCGCTTCCCCCTCGACCAGGTGGTGGAGGCGCACGAGGCCGCGGAGGCGCGGTCGGTCACGGGGGCGATCGTGCTGGTGCCGTGACGGGCCCTCAGTTCATCCACCAGATCGCCGCGTTGAGTGCCGTCGCGTAGGCGACCCACGCGGCGTAAGGCACGAGGACGAGGGCGGCGGTCCGGTCGAGCGGCAGGAAGAGCCGGATCGTCCACAGGATCATGATCAGCAGGGAGCCCACGACGACGAGGCCGCCGCCCAGATCGTGCCGGGCGAAGAACACCGGCGTCCAGGCGCCGTTGAGGGCGAGCTGGACGACGAACGCCCAGAGGGCGAGCGTCCGGGTGCGCCGCAAGGTCCCTGTTGCCGGAGCGGTGCCGAGCACCCGCCAGCCCGCGAAGGCGATCAGCGTGTAGAGGATCGTCCAGGCGACCGGAAACAGCCAGTTCGGCGGCGTGAAGCCCGGCTTCGCCAGGCCCGCATACCAGGTCGGGATGTTCGGCGTGGTCGCGAGGCTGCCCAGCACCGCGACCGCGGCGACGGGGGCGATTGCCGCGAGGAGGCGCGGCACGGGCGAGAGGACGGGTCGGGCGGAGTGGGGCAGCGTTGCGGTCGGAGGCATCACGGGCTCGGGTGCTATACCGGCATGGAGGTTGCGCGCCGGCACCGGTTCTGCAAGGCCGGCGGTGACGCAAAACATCCCCGCCATCCCCGGAGACCCCGCATGAGCAGCGCCCCGCGCCCCTGGTCGAAGAAGAGTCTCGCCGCGCAGGCGCTGGGCCACGTCGATCCGGTCACGAAGGCCGTGGTGCCGCCGATCCACGTCGCGACCACCTACATCCGCGACCCGGACAACCAGTATTCGTCCGGCTACGTCTACGGCCGGCCCGACAACGCCACGGTGCGCGAGGCGGAGGCCGTGATCGCGATGCTGGAGGAGGCGGAGGCCGGGGCGCTCCTGTTCTCCTCCGGCATGGCCGCCGCCACGGCGGTGTTCGGCGCCCTCGATCCCGGCGACCACATCGTGGCGCCGACCGTGATGTACTGGGCCCTGCGCCGCTGGATGTCGGAGGAGGCGACCCGCTGGGGCCTCAAGGTCGATTTCGTCGCCACCGACGACCTCGACGCGCTCAAACGCGCGGTGCGGCCCGGGGAGACCAAGCTCGTCTGGCTCGAGACGCCCTCGAACCCGCTCTGGACCGTGACCGACATCGCGGGTGCCGCCGAGATCGCCCACGCGGCGGGGGCGCGGCTCGCCGTCGATTCGACCGCGAGCTCGCCGGTGGTCACCCGGCCCCTGAGCCTCGGCGCCGACGTGGTGATGCATGCCGCCACCAAGGTGCTCAACGGCCATTCCGACGTGATCGCCGGGGCGCTCGCCGGGGCCAGGCCCGACGATTTCTGGGCCCGGATCCAGCGCATCCGCTCCGGCAACGGTGCGATCCTGGGGCCGTTCGAGGCCTACCTCCTGATGCGCGGGATGCGCACGCTGCATGTGCGCATCGCCGCCCAGATGGCGAATGCCGGGGAGCTGGCCCGGCGGCTCTCGGTCCATCCTGCCGTGGCCCAGGTGCTGTATCCGGGCCTGCCCGAGCATCCCGGCCACGCGGTCGCGGCCCGGCAGATGACCGGTGGCTTCGGCACCATGCTGTCGATCCGGGTGGCGGCGGGCGAGGCGGCGGCGATCCGGACGGCGGCCCGGGTGTCGTTATGGAAGCGCGCCACCTCGCTCGGCGGCGTCGAGAGCCTGATCGAGCACCGCGCCTCGATCGAGGGCCCGAGCACCCCCTGCCCGCCGGACCTCCTGCGCCTCTCCGTCGGCATCGAGGATGCGGACGACCTCTACGCCGACCTGGATCAGGCGCTCCGCCAGGGGTGAGGGAGCTTCCGGCGCTGTCTGCGCGTTGAACCGGCGAAGCTTTTTCTTCTCCGGCTCACGGGAGACCCGCCATGCCCGCCGCCCTGCCCCTCGCGCTCATGAGCGCGCAG
>JAEWKL010000829.1 GCA_023386115.1 Pseudomonadota bacterium | reverse complement strand
GTCACGACGTCACGTGCTTCGTCAGGTCCTGGCCCGGCCGGTCGCCCGGGCCGGAGGCCGCCGCGTCCCTCGGGCTGCCCGCGGGCGCCGTCCTCCGGTTCGGTACCGTGACCGATCCCGCCTCGCTCGCGCGCGACGGCCTGCGTGGCGAGCGCTTCGACACCCTGGTCTCGTGCCTCGCCTCGCGCACCGGGCGCCCTCGCGACGCCTGGGCGATCGACCACGACGCCCATCTGGCACTGCTGGCCGCGGCCCGGATGTCCGGCATCGGGCACATGGTCCTGCTCTCGGCGATCTGCGTCCAGAAGCCGCTGCTCGCGTTCCAGCAGGCCAAGCTGGCCTTCGAGCGAGCCTTGATCGCCTCGGGGATCGACTACACGATCGTCAGGCCCACGGCCTTCTTCAAGTCGCTGTCCGGGCAGGTCGAGCGCGTCAGGCGGGGCCGGCCGTGGCTGCTGTTCGGCGACGGCGCGCTCACGGCCTGCAAGCCGATCAGCGACGATGACTTGGCCCACTACCTCGCCGCCTGCGCGGAGGAGCGCGAGTGGCGCAACCGCGTGCTCCCGATCGGCGGACCGGGCGAGGCGATCACGCCCCGGCAGCAGGGCGAGGCGCTGTTCGCCCTGCTCGGCCGCCCCCCGCGCTTCCGGCACGTGCCGGTGGGTCTCATGGACGCCGTCGTCTGGGGGCTGTCCGCGTCCGGCCGCGTGGTCCCTGCGCTGGCCTCCAAGGCCGAACTCGCGCGGATCGGGCGCTACTACGCCACGGAGTCGATGCTGGTTCTGGACCCGGTCTCCGGCCGGTACGACGCGGCGGCGACGCCCGGCACCGGGTCCGAGACGCTGTTCGACCACTATGCGCGCCTGCTGCGGGGCGAGGTCGAGGCCGAGCGCGGCGACCACGCCGTGTTCTGATCGCGCAGGCCCGGCGCAGCCCTGCGGCCACCCGCTCTGGTCGCGGATCCGCAGCCCTACAGCGGGTCCCGCACCCGGGCGGCGATCCGCGAGCCGCTGAGCCCGAGCGCCTCGCGCAGTTCCGGCGTCGGGCCGATCGGCTTGACCGTGTGCATGTTCAGGACCTCCGCCGCGATCCATTCCGCTCGGAGCAGCTCGGCGGCAAGCAGGGCCTCCATGACCTCCTGGAGCACACGCCGCAGGGCATGGAGACCGTCGTGCGCCTGGGAAAGCCGGCCGCAAGCAGGGCGTCGGCAAGATCCGTCCGTCTCCGGACACGTGGACTTATGCGATCTCGAGATCCCGCTTCCTCTCTTCCATATCTTGGAAACAGTCGGCGAGACGTGGATGGGCGCGACTGTTGCCAGCGGCTCCGATGGCCACCAGAACCACTTCTTAAGCATCGGTGGAGCAAGATATCTCCGCAGCAGGGGCGCAGCCACCTGCGCGCGGGAACCGATGCGCGGCCACTTTCATCCTCTGCAACATCTCACTCAACGAAAACTCGCAGCTTTGAGCATCGCCGCGACGCTCGCGCTCGGCACCGTCACGACCGTGATGGTGCCGGACGGGGCGGGCTGGCACACCGCCAAGGATCTGCGCGTGCCCGACCCCGTGACGCGGGTGCGGCAGCCCGCCTACAGCCCCGAATCTCAACCCGGTCGAGCGGATCTGGCCGGACCTGCACGAGCGCTTCGTCTCTTTGCGCGTCTTCCACGACTATGAGGCGATCCTCGACGCCTGCTGCTCTGCCAAGACCGCACTCGCGGCAAAGCCAGAGCGAAGCCAAACTCTGGCAAACTTCCCAGATATCGCACGCGTCAATGCCGAAGCGCGATGGTATCATCCGCCCAACGGGCAATGAGTAGGCTGGTTCAGCAGACGCTGCCCCCCGGCGAAGTTGACCGGACCCGAAATTTCCGTGATCCACAGACAGGCTCGGCTTGCGGCAGTTTTTTCAAAATTTCATCCACCCGGTCTATTCGTTGCCCCCGAAGCAAATGCGGCGCTGGATCTAGGGCGTCATTCAAAGACATCCCATATGATGAAACTCCGGTAGAACCCGGCTCCCGGTTTTTCGCTGAAACCCTCGTGCTGCTCCACGCATGCAGCGATTCCGGCCTCTCAAAGGATTGCCGATGGGACAAGCGCTCGACCCGCGCAGAACAACACTCGCGGTCGAGGACGATCCTGACGGCCGCAGCCTTGCGGCGGCCGTGCTGGAGGAGGCGGACCTGCGTGTCGTCGAGGCCAAGATGGCTCGTAACGCCTGACGGGTTCTTCGTCGGCAGCCGGCGCCGTGATGCCCCTGTTTCCAGCGCTCGTTCGACCTCCGGCTGGTCGTGCGAGATTGGCCGTCGAAAGGATGGCTGCCGCCTACAACCAGAGGATCCGGCGAAAACCATCTTCCGTGTCCACGGCACGGCCTTGCCCTACGGACCCGCCGTGAGCCGCGTGGCGCCGGGCGTCTGCACCCGCACAATATCTCCCGGCTCGAGAAGCGTCGCCTCCGTCGCGAGCCGCTCCTGTGCTGCGGCCCCGTCGCCGCGCAGCACGAGATAGGCCGGCCGTGGCTCGTCGGATCGCGGCCGGGTGCCGGCCCCGGTCGGGGCTACGCCCTCCGCTTCCGCGAGAAGCTGCCGCTGCGTCTCGATGCGCGCGCCGACCTCGTTGAGATCGCTGTCGGCTTGCTGAAGCTCGGTGAGCAGCGCGGCCTGTCTCTGATTCGCCAGGGCTACGCGATTTTGTTCCGTGCGGCTGATGGTCTGGCGCGCGCGTGAAATGAACGTCTCAAGCTCACGCTGCTTGCTCTCGATCTGCGCGAGGTTGCGCTCGAGGAGGTACTGGCGTGCAGTGGGCGTCAGCCCGCGCGCCACCATGACTCGCACCTCGTCCAGCTCGCGGTGGATGAGCTGGGCCTCGCGTCCCTGCGCATCGATCGTCGCCCGCAGGCTGGCGATCTCGTCATTGAGATGGGTGACCTGCTCCGTCAGCCGGTTGGTATCGTCGAGGAAGGATTTGCGTCGCGCTTGCATCAGCCGACGCTCCTCCTCGAGACGACCTGCGATGTCGAGGGCCGGTCCGGCCTCCGCGGGCGGGCGGATGTCCGGCACATTGTCGAGCTCAGATTGCAGCCGGGCGCGTCGAACGGCCAGGAGCGTCCGTTTGGCCGCGAGGATCTTGAGATCGCCAGCAGCGATCGCCGCATCGCGCTCGAGCCGCAGCCCGGCATCCGAGGCCCGGTAGTAGCCGCCCGCCATCGCAATCGCGTGGAGCACCGTCATGCCCGACCGATAGGGGTACTCCCCCGGCCGCTGCACGCTACCGAGAATGTAGTAGGATAGCTGATAGGGGCGTGTCTGCGCGGCTGCGGCAGAAGGAACGCCGAGGAGCATTATGATGATGCCCAACGTCGAACGTGCCGACCTGAGAGCGCGATCGAATGACATGCTTACCCTCGACAACAGAGGCCTTCTAAAATATAATAATCGCCATCAATTCACATCGCAACCCTGAAATATTTTTGCTGACATTCAAAATTTAAATTATAAGCATTAGCAGTTCGCTCTATAAACATCAGGAAAAAATCCTAATTCCGACGCCGATCGCCCTTTTCCAGGTAGCATATCGATAGCAGAGCGCCGTATCTTGCCTGCCGTCCCTCAGGCCGATATGTTGTGATACCTTCGAAGCAAGGAGCGTGCCTGATGGACGCGTCGCAGAGCGAAGGGACGATGCGATGAACGCCATACCGAGCCTGTTCGGCTCCGAACCCGAGGTTCGGTCCGACGGCCCTGGCTTCAGCATCAGTGATTTTCGGCGGCTGATGCGCAAGCACGGCCTCCTGATTCTCGCATGCTTTGGTATCGTGACAAGCCTTGTCGCATGGGGCGTGACGCGCCTGCCGCCAGCCTACACGAGCCGAGCGCTCGTCCTCGTCAAACTCGAACAGGCCGGTACGCCATCCTTCTTCTCCGGCATCGCAGCCTTTCGCGACTCCACGACCCAGGACAGCGCCAACCGCCGCATGGAAAACGAGATGGAGCTCGCAGAGAGCTGGCCGCTCTCATCCGACGTCGTGCGCGCGTTGGGACTGAGCTACGATCAAGTCTACCATCCACCGCTCACTCACCTGATGCGTCCTTTCGCGGACGCTTTCGATCGGTTCGTCGCCCCGGTTCTCGGTCTCGTGCCCGACCCGGACAAGCGCGGCTTTGGCGAGACCGTCTCTGCCTTCCGGGCCAGTCTCGATGTGACACCGGTCGTCAGCAAGAGCAGTGACACCAATTCGAACATCATATCGATGCAGCTGCGCAGCCCCGATCCCGAACGCACGAGGCGCGCCTTGGAGGAGCTCATCACCCGCTTCCTGCGGCACGATGCGGATGAGAATCGCGAGACGGCGCGCAAGGCTCAGGCTGTGGTGGCGCGCCACACGGAAACGGCCGAGGCCGAGGTCGTGGCGGCGCAGCATCGGGTCGAGGCATTTCTTGCTGCCCTGGGCGGTTCGGCCAAGCCCGAGCAGCGCGAGCTCGGCACACCGCGCGACCCGACGACCATCGTGCGGCTCAAGGCCCGTTTGCAAGACCTGCGGATGGAGCTCCTTGAATTGCGCACTCAATACGCGGAACCGACCGAGCAGACCCGTGCTCTCGAGGGTGTCATTACGGCCTTGACCGAGGAGCTCGATCGCGAGCAGCGCGGCGCGGCGCGCAGCGAAGCCGTCTTGCAGCGCCTCGAGCGGGACCTGCGCCTCAAGGAGAGTGCGCTCATGGATCTTCAGAAGCGACTTGGTCAGATCGCGCTCTACCTCGAAATGGCGGAGGGCGAGTTCACGAACCGGGTCGTGGTCGAGCCTCCGTTGAAGGCTCGCAGCTCCGACTGGAAAACCCGGCTCGCCATCGCCGCCGCGGGGTCGGTTGCCGGTCTCTTCCTCGGTCTTGCACTCGCCGGACTCCGCGAGCTGGTCGATCCACGCCTCCAGACGGCGGCCGAAGCGCGAGCGAGCCTCGGCATCCCTGTCCTTGCGGCAATGCCGACATTCAAGGCTGGCACCATCCGAAACAGCTTCGCGTCCCTGCATCCCACGACCGTCCGGGCAAGCGCGCCAGTGAGCGTTCATGAGCGATCTTCATAGTCTCTTCGGGGAGCTCAGCCTCGCGCTCTTCAACCAAATGGCCGAACACGGTTCGTCTGGGCGCTGCCTGCCGTATCCCTTCACGGCCGCCGTCGGCAGCGCACGGCGAGGCGAGGGACGTACCTTCGTGGCCGAGGGACTCGCGCTCCATGCGGCCTCCCTCAGTCCCCACCGGATGATGCTCGTGGACGGGAACAGCGCGCGATCACAGCTTACGGCGCGTTACGGCGGCCGAGGCGAGCCCGGGCTCTTCGACTTTCTGCGGGGGTCGGACGCGGCGCCTCGGCTTCTGGCAAGCCCGTTGCCGAACCTGTCGATCGTGGGTAGCGGCAACCGGCCCGATCCCACCCTGCTCTACCGGCAGGATGGATTGGTGCGATTTCTCACCTGGGCCGGCAAGCGGGCCGATGCAGTCATCATCGATATGCCCTCCTTCGAGACGGACGCGGTGCCGATCGTGGCCGCGGTCGATCGCGTCCTCCTGGTCGTCAACGCGACCACCACGTCCCGGCAGGCGGCGAAGTCCGCGCTCGCACGGATCCCAAAGGGCAAATCGTGGGGCGTGGTGCTGAACAGGTGTCCGACCCACAGTCTCGCGGCGGTGACATGACGGGACAGCTTACAAGGAGCGAGTGGTGATTGCTCCTGCCCAGGTGAGCGCATCTCTGGGCGCTTGGCTCGTCGCAACGACGGCAGCCATGGTGCTTGCCGCAATGTTCCTGATAACGGTCGACCTGCCCCTGACTTGGGCGGTCTTGATGCTCCTGGCGGCACTCGGATTCGCTTGCATTGCGTGGAGTGGCAACCCGCGTGACAGTTTGCTGTCGATCTTCCTTTTGACGCTGCCTGTCGAGATCTCGAAGGCTTTGACATCGGAAGGTTCAGCCTACAGCCCGACGCTGTCGGTTTACCTCTACGATCTTGCCTTCATCCCGCTGACGGGATTTTGGCTCCTCGACCGGCTCGTGGGTGTGCCGCGCGCGCGCAGGAGCCGTTTGCATACTGTTGCTGCGGCCTTCCTGGTCTGGATGGCGATCTCGGCCGCGACCTCGATCGCATCGGTGAGCTGGTCGATCTTTCTCAATTTCTTGAAGTATTTCACCTATCTCCTCGTCATCGGCGACCTGACTCGAGATCCTCGACGACTGCGGATCGCCATCTACTCGCTCGCAGCCGGCCTCGCGCTCCAGCTCGGCATGGTCGTGCTGCAGGTTGTGACGGGATCCGATCTGCAAATCCGTGGCTCGAAGAACACCGATCTCGGGCGCCTTCTCGTGTTCGAGCAGGGCGGGGGCCTTCACGTACGTCGCCCTTCCGGCTTCCTGGCCCATCCCAACGTCTTCTCCGATTATCTGACCTTTGCGCTCCCGCCCCTCATGGCGCTCGCCTTGCTCGGTCCCGCCAAACTCCGACGCGCATGGTGGCCGATCGTGCTTCTGCTCGTCGGTTCACTTGTCGCACTCGTCCTTGCCTTGTCCCGCGGCGGCTGGATCGCTTTCGCCGCATCGGCCCTCTTCGTCCTTGCCGTAGGCTGGCTGCGCGGCCTCGTCCAGGCCAGACACATCGCAGCCCTTGCGGTCTGCGGCATGCTCGGGGCGGCGATCCTGCCCGTGGCATTTCCCGCTGCGATCTATCGCGTGACGTTGAGCGATCAGCGTTCGTCGGATGCGCGCTTGGCCATGATCGACCAAGCACTTCTGATCATCCGCCGCTTCCCGATCACCGGCGTCGGGCTGGCAGGTTACAATAAAGCCGCTCAGACGAATATTCCGACATCGTTCGCCTCACTCTTACCCGCATTCCGGGAAACTCTGCTCAAGGGCGTTGTGCATAATAAATATCTTCTCACGTTTGCGGAGTCGGGCATAATTGGTATCGCTCTTTTTATCGCGATGCTTTTGGTATATATTACAATGCCCTTGAAATATGATATGAGCATAAATCAAGAGTACTGGGCATTTCTGCTCGGGTTGTCGGGTGCAGGCGTAGCACAGGTGGTTTTTTATTTATTTGATCACTTCTCTTACGATATCAGGCTCGGTCTTTTCTATACGATGGCGGCGCTGATGATAGGCGTCTGCGACCAACTCGAGCGCGCCCGTGAGGCAGCATGCGCATACTCCACATCGACCCCGACGACATCGACAACCCGCTGAGCGGAGGCGGTCCACGTCGAACGTTCGAGATCTGCCGGCGCCTTGCCCGGCGCCACGAGATCACCGTCGTGACGCCGACCTTCCCCGGTTCGACGCCGATGCTCCTGCGGGAGGGTGTGCGTTATGTCCGCCTCGGCCGCCGCGTCGGCAACCACGGTTCCTCGCATCACATCACGTTCTTCTTCGCATTGCCGGGCTTGGTGCGGCGGCAGAGCTGCGACCTCGTCGTGGAGGATTTCATGCCTCCCGCATCGGTGACCCTGACGCCGCTGCTTGCGCGGGCGCCTGTCATCGCCTCCGTCCAGTGGTCCTATGCGCGCACCCTCGCGCAGCAATACCGGGTGCCCTTCCACTGGATCGAGGCCGCAGGCCTGCGCTTCTACGATAACTTCATCACGATGAGCGACGACGCTCGTCTCGATCTTCTGAGGCGCCGACCCGGCGCCCGGGTCGAGACGATCGGGAACGGCGTCAGCGACGATCTCTTCGACGTTCCGGAAACGCCGGGAGACGCGATCCTCTATCTCGGCCGCGTGGATCTCGAGCGCAAGGGCGTAGGAATGCTGCTCGAGGCCTATGCGCGGCTTCCGGCGCCGCGCCCGCCCCTCATCATTGCGGGGCACGGGTGGGAGCACGCGGCGACCGAGCGGCGGGCGGGCGAACTCGGTGTCGCGGCCACGACCCGCGTCCTGGGCCGCGTCGGGGCCGTGGAGCGGCGCGATCTGCTCGCGGCCTGCCGCTTCGCCGTGTTCCCGTCGCGGGAGGAAACCTTCGGCATGGTGATCACCGAGGCCTGCGCCGCATCACGGCCCGTCATCCATTTTGACCTGCCGCCGATGAACGAGATTGCCCGGGGTGCGGGCAACATCGCTGTGCCGGCCTTCGATATTCCCCTCTTCGCCGAGGCGATGGCAAGCCTCGCGCACGCGCACGATGCGGAGATCGTCGCGCGCGGACGCGCCTGCCGTGCCCACGTCCAGGACCAGCGCTGGGACGCCGTCGCTGCCCGTCAGGAGGCATTCTATCTCGAAGCCGTCGCGCGTGCGTGACAGTCCGGATCTGCGCGTCTCAGGTCATCATGAGCCTGAGCGCGAGGCGGACGTTGTGGGCGCTCGAGCGCGCACGCTCGTCGGCGCGCGCGTCACGACGCACGAGAGCGGCGACGCGATAACCTGCCCAGCGCAGTGCAAACCCAGTCACGGTCAAGATGTCGAACAGATGCGTTCCTAGCCGTCCCGTCCTGTGGGCATAGAACGTCCGCATCCCCTTGAGAGATGTCAAAAGAACCTCGCCCGACTGCTGCTTCATGCTGGCGCCTTGGAAGTGGGTCACGGTGGCAATGGGCGTGTAGATGACACGTCCCCCGGCCGCACGGATGCGGTAGCAGAGATCGATGTCTTCGCCGTACATCCAGTAGATTGGGTCGAAGAGGGGCGGTGGCACGCGTTCGCGCCGAAGCATGAGGCAGGCGCCGGTCACCCAGTCGACGTCGATGTCCTCTGCGACATCGCGGGTGAGGTAGACCGAGCTGTCGCGCCCGAACCAGGCGAGGAGCGAGGCTGGGCACAGGTAATGAGCGGCAACGCTACCGAGCGTAGGAAATCGCCCTCCGGTCCACCGCTGCAGCGATCCGTCGCCGTTGCAGAGGCGGCAACCGGCTGCGGCCACGTCAGGCCGCGCACGCAGATGCGCGAGGAGGCGCTCGACCGCTCGGTCTCGGATGAGCGTATCGGGGTTGAGCAGGAGCACGAAAGGGGCGGTCGTCTCTTCGAAGGCGAGCGTGTTCGCGCGCCCGAATCCCAGGTTCTCGCCGGATGCGATGAGGCGGACGCTCGGGAATTCCGATCGCACCATCTCGATCGTGCCGTCGCCTGAAGCGTTGTCGACAACGATGACGTCCAGCGCCCCGTCGCCGAGATCGGTTTCACGGAAGAGCGAGGCGAGGCAGTCCCGCAGGAGATCGCATACCCGCCAAGAGACGATGATGACCGTCAGGATAGGAGCCGTCACGGCGCCACCCTCATCGCGGCGCTCCGGACCCCGCGAGCGTGCATGAAGGGTGCGATGATGGCGACATCGGAGGGAACCGAGCGGAGTATCGTCACGCCCGGTCCCATCTGCACGCGACTGCCGACTACGACGCGTCCCGCAACGACGACGTTCACACCCAGCGTGACATCGTCGCCAAGGCGCGGACAGATGTCGAGCGCAGCGCCGAAGGCGGGCGCCCCCACCGGCCCCACGACTGCCTTGGTGTACAGAGTCAGGTTCCGGCCGGCACGGCCGCGGAAGACGATCCCTGGCGGATGCGGCACGTAGAGGCCGGGCCCGATGCGCGCGGCCGGCTCGATGAGGGCCCTGCTGAGAATGAGGTTCGCGCGGGCCACAACTCGGCCCAGGCGGATGGAGCCTCTCGAGTGCAAGGCGTGAGCCAGGCGATAGAGTGCACAGCAGATCAGAGACGGTGTGAACAGGATGCTTGTTTGGCGCAGCAGACCGGGCTTATGCCCCTGGAATGCCTGCGCCTGCTGCGCGTAGCGGATGACGTCCGAGGCGATCAAGCTTACGATCCCGCCATGGCTCTCTTCGGCCGAGGAAAGATTCACATTTGTTGGTAATTGATTCATCGGCTCGTCTCGTGAGATGAGATGTAGCGAGCAACCTGGTTCCCACTATAGCGTACCTCGCACGCCGCCGTCACTCCAGGGGATTGCCGATGCTGACCAAACCTTTCACCGCGGAATTTAGCGGCTACAAGGGCATCCTGCCGACGGGCACCGTGCGCACTGATGTCACGACCGAGGATTACGCCGACGCGCAGGAGGTCTTCCAACCCGGCAAGGCCAGGGCCTTCCTCTTGCCCGTCATTCGCGAGGCCCCCGCACGAACGCTGCTGGACGTAGGCTGTGGTATGGGTGGAATGGCCACGGCGCTCGAAGAGGAGGGCTACCAGAGCTTCGGCGTCGACCTGCCGGGTCTTGAGCGGCGCTGGGCTTCGGCGGGACGGAATCCCGACCGGTTCTTCCTCGTCGACCCGGATCGCTTCGCATTGCCGTTCGTCGACGGCTCGATCGACTTCGCGTTTACGTTCGGCGTGATCGAGCACGTCGGGACGACCGACGGTCACGCCGATCGGCGACCGGATTGGCACACGGCCAGGCGCGATTGGCTGCGCGAGATCTTCCGGGTCCTGCGGCCCGGCGGCCGCATGCTGGTCGGCGGGCCGAATCGGGGTTTCCCGATCGATGTCGCGCACGGGCCCGACAGTCGAGCCGCAGGCTGGGAGCTCTGGCTTACGCGTCGCCTCGGCGTGACGGTCCATCGGGTCTGGGGCGACAACTTCCTCTGGTCCTATGGCGACGTGCGGCGTTATCTCGACGGGCTGCCCTGCACGATCGAAGCAAGGAGCGTTGCGGGATTTCTGGAGTTTTCGCGCGCGCCGACCGCGCTGCGTGGTCTCGCGCGTGCCTATGTGCACCATCTCCCCCGCGCTCTCCTTGGTACAGGCTTCAATCCGTGGGTCATGGCACTCATTACACGGACCCATTAGGGCCAACGGTCAGGGGCTAGCTTCATCATCAGGAGTCTAGGCGTGACATCCTCGATCTCGCGTCGTGCTGTCCTGTACACGACCGTTGCGTTTGGCACGGCGCTTCACAGTCGTCCGGCACGCGCTGCCTACGAGGCGCGAGTCGCTGTCGACGCTTCCGCCCCAGGACGTCCGGTCAATCGTGCCGTCCTCGGCAGCAACGTGCAGTGGGTGGACCGCGGCGACGAGATGATCGACGGCGCCCGCCATCCCAAGCCAAGCATGGATGAGGCGGCACGGCAGATTGGACCGACCGTTCTGCGTTATCCCGGCGGTTCGCTGAGCGACATTTATCCATGGCGCAACGGGGTCGGCCAGTCCCGGGGGACAGGCACGCACTTCTTCAGCGGTGCAACGCAGACGATCGAGTTCGGCACCGACGAGTTCCTCGATCTCTGTGCGCGCCTCGACGCCCGCCCGCTGATCACCGTCAATGTTGCGACCGGCACCCCCGAGGACGCCGCCGACTGGGTGCGCTACGTGACCAAGGCCGCGCAACAGCGTGGCATCCCTGCTGCCGATTGGTGGGAGATCGGGAACGAGCCCTATCTGCGCGAAGAGAAGCAGCGCGCGATCGCGCTCGGACCTGACGAGTATGTCCGGCGTGCCGACCCGATCATTGCAGCGATGCGAGGGGCGGCTTCCGGCCTCAAGCTCGGCATTCCCTTGCGGGCCGACCAGATCGGTGGGCTTCCGGCGACGCCCTTTCCCGGGTTCAACGAGAAAGTCCTGCGCGGTTTGCGCGAGAAATTCGATTTCGTCTCCACACATGAGGCCTACGCACCATTCGCGGTTGATCGCTCCTACGCCGACAAGGACCTCTACCTCGCACTGATGGCGGCGCCCGAGCAGATCGCCGAGGGCATCGCGGCGACGCGCGCGCAGGTCAGCGCACGTCTCGGGCGCACGCTGCCGATTGCCGTGACGGAATGGAGCGCCTTTTTCAGCTTGGGCGGGCGCAGCGATGGCCAGATCGCGACCGCGGCGGGTGCGCTGTTCGCGGCGGATCTGCTGCGGGTGTTCGTGCAACACAGCGATGTCATGACCGCCAATCACTGGTCGTTGTCGGGCAACTGGTATTTCGGCGCTCTCGCTCAGGACGGACGCCCGCGCCCGGTGGCAATCCTCCTCGCCGCCTTCGGCACGGCCCTCAGGGGAAACCTCATCCCCGCTTCCGTCGACACGCCCACGTTCTCGACGCCGCGGGTCGGCTACGTCGCTGCCCGGTCCGCTGTCCCACAGTTGACGGCCCTCGCCGTTCGTGACGAACGGCGCCTGACGCTTTCTCTGGTCAATCGAAGTCCGGTCGCGTCCGCGAACGTGCGCGTCACCTGCGGGGCCGACAGCCCGAGGGAGGCATCGGCGCAGGTGCTCGCGCCGACGTCGCCGTTCGCCACGACCGTCGCGTGGGAGCGCAGGTCCGTCGCACTCGACGATGCGACGGTCAGCCTCGAGATGCCGCCGCACGCGGTTGCTCTTCTCCAGATCGCGCTCGCTTCACCGTGAGCATTCGGTGCGAGCCGCGGCCCGGGATCGTGGCGTGGGCGTCAGGCCATGCGGCACTCTGGGTCAGTCCCGATGTGCTCCTGCAGGTCGTGCGAGGTCGGGCGAGCCACTTCGGCTCGGCGGATAGTGGCCTTCACCTGTCGGCTCATTATTCTTCTATTCTCTCGGTTCAATATCATCCAGCCCAATCGAAAAAATTCTGAACCGTTACTGGCCCGACTTCGTTTGAAAGAAAGGTCGCGTTGGTTCCACTGCCAACAATGCTATAGCCGCTGTCAGTGTAAATCGGCCAATCAAGACCCGCCCCCGGATCTATAAAATTTCTCGCAACTAAATTGCCGGATGCAAGAGAGAGCTGAGAGGCATTCGAAGAAACAGCGATCTCGGCGTGAATGCCATGCTGCGCGAAATTGCCGAGTTGGTTCTTAGAAATCAGATTGTCTAGAACCTGGCTGTTTTGAGCGCCGTAAAGGCTGACCCCGACGCCGTCGTTTCCCATGATCAGATTCTGGGTAACCAAATTGTCATGAGTCCATTCATCCAACTGAATGCCATTGCCGTCACCGCTGCCGCTGTCGCTGGTGTCAAGGACGGCATTGTGGGAGATGACGTTATGATTGCCGACATCAGCGTCGCGGTGCGTAAGCGTATGGATGCCAGATGAGCCGGGGATCAGATTGCCATTGCTCTGAACAACATTATGATGAACAATCGCGTTATTGCATTCAAGATGGATGCCGTCGCCGCCATTATCTTGAATGTGATTGCCTTGAATCAACTCGGATCCACTCAGATTTTCCAGCGTAATGCCAAAATACACATTGTCATGAATATTATTACCAATGACTATATTGTCTGATCCGGCGTACTCTGCAATGGCGACACCGGAGATGGAATCGGAGATGTCATTCCCGGAGATTGTAATATGATGGCTTCCTCCCGCGATGGCGACTGAAGCCCATTGCGTGTTGTGATCGATTTTGAAGCCAGACAGCGTCGTATAGGAGGCGCCGTCAAACCAGACCCCCTTGGCCTCGGGCGGTGATCCAGCGCCGTAAGAGCCGATCGTGACCGGGGCGTCTGCGGTTCCCTGGCCGTTCACCACAATGTTCGCATCGAAACGCGTTCCGGCCTTCTGGAGATAGACGTTGCCAGGCACAAACGTCATGCCCAGCCACGTGTTGAGCGGATTTTGGAGTGAACCGTCTCCGTTTTTTACGGCGCTGGGGTCAACATAAACAATCTGTGGCATGCATTCCACCCATCAACCAGCTTTCTGGAAAACGATTGCCGCGCCAGCCCATGGACGTCATGATCATATCTTCCATTGCTCTATTCGAGCGGTATTCCAGCTCGGATACGGCATTGCATTGCGCTCACCTTAGACAATCTCGATGCGACCTCGAACTGCTCGGCTTCGTCAGTAAGGCCGTTCTCCCTGAGACATAAAGCGGCCTGCCACAAATTACCGGCCAGCAATTCCTGCTCAACGGCCTCTCGCACCAGTGCCTCATAAGGGCTTTCTTGGGATCTGTGCTCATGGTCGGGCGACATGGCAGGCCCTCCTACCTGGATTCCGATCTCGACTCGCATCGCTCGAAGCGTCCAGTGCGACACAGTCAAATACAACGGGCGTATCGCAGATTTGCAGATTTGCCCCGCTTACCCCGGAAGGTTCGCTGCATCCTTAGTTTTACCTTCCGCTCCCAGCTGCGAGCCCGAAGTACGAGACGGTCAGTCGGCCGCGCTCGTGAGCGGTGCATGTGAGTTCGGCGATGCCATAATCGCCTGAAATACAAAATAATACTGCGACGAACCCAAAAATTACAGACAGCATTCCTTTTGAACAAGGTCTAATGACAACGTAAAACCGAGCAATAAGCCCATGTATGCGCATAATGGCGAGTCATAATACTCGCCTGAGGGCGACCGGCAAATTTCAGCTCCTTGCGCTACGCTCTAATACCTGTCATCTATCACAAACCGTCAAATCAGACAAGTAGAGGCCGGTAGGGCGGATCCAAATCATACGCAAGATCGCCTGCGTGTACTGAGAGTGTTTCATATTCCATCCGTTCTGCAGCGCCTCACAGTTGCGCGGGTTACCGATGGGAATTCTGCGACATGCCAAGAACTGACAGAGTTCAGCAGCAAGTTTCAATCCTCGGGTGTCGCGGCGTGCCAGCGGCTCACGGCGGATTTGAAACGTTCGCCGAGCAATTGTCGCTCTATCTCGCGGCGCGAGGATGGGACATCAGCGTTTATTGCCAGGACGAGGCGGCGCCTGGTCGAAGTATCTCGGAGGATCGTTGGCGCGGCATTCGGCGCATCCATATCGGCTCACGCGACGGCGGCTCCCTCGGTTCAATCGGGTTCGACTGCAGGTCGATGGTGCACGCCTGTCAGCGGCCGGGGATACTGCTCGTTCTGGGTTACAACACGGGCTTCCTGTCGCTCCTACCGCGGATTATTGGCAAGCCCACGATCATCAACATGGACGGAATCGAATGGAAGCGCTCAAAATGGTCACCAATCGTGAAGCTCTGGTTCTGGCTTAACGAGCACATCGCCGCCTTTGCTGGATCTGTGCTGATCGCCGATCATCCGGAAATTGCAGCCCACCTCGCCGGCCGCTCGCATGCTGGCAAGATCGCAACGATCCCTTATGGGTCGGAGCCGGTGGAGGGGGCGTCGACCGAACCGTTATCCGTGCATGGCCTCGCCCCCGACGGCTATGCGCTCACCGTCTGCCGGGTCGAGCCGGAGAACAGCGTCCTGGAGATCGTCCGCGCGTTCGGGATGGCGTCCGTGCAGGGGCGTCGTCTCGTCGTCGTCGGGGCGCTTGATCCGGGCAATGCCTACCACGCGGCCGTCCGTGCGGCCGCCGGCTCGAACGTCGTTTTCCCCGGAAGCATTTACGACCGGGCTGTCATGGACAGTTTGCGCGTCCACGCCCGCGCCTATTGCCATGGACACACGGTAGGCGGGACGAATCCTTCGCTCGTCGAAGCACTGGCCGTGGGCTCTGCGGTCATCGCACACGACAACCGTTTCAATCGCTGGACTGCAGGTCGCGACCAGTTCTATTTCGCGGACGTCGACACCTGTGCGGCCGTTTTCAATCGCGCCTTCGCCGACGATGCACTCATTGCCCAGGCTCGCGCCGCGGCCCGTGCGCGGTTCGAAGCCGCCTTCACGCTCCAGCCCAACCTGCGCCTCTACGAAGAGCTGATCGCGGAGGTCCAGCATCATCAAGGGCGGGCGGTCGCATCTCCGCGGCTCACGCAGCCCTGATGGTCCGCATCAGCCGGTCGGGAACCTCGACGACCACACCGGCTTCGATGTCGCTCATGACGATGCTGCCGGCACCAAGCACGCAGTCATCGCCGATCTGCACGGGGCCAAGCGCCATGGATCGGGGCCCGAACTCGACGCGGTCGCCGACGACCGGCAGGCCGGGACCCGCTCCGATGTCCTCGCCCGAGCGTCCGCCACCGATCCCTCCATGGCCCCACATCGTGCAGTCGGCACCGATCCGGCCGAAGATCTGTGTTGACACCGGATGGAGGACGACGAGGCCCGGGCCGACTTCGCTGATCGGTGAGAAATCCGCTCCGGTCAAGAAGAGGTTTGCGTGCCAGATGAGACGGGCGAGAAATCGCCGGCCGTGTCGAAACAGATAAGACGAGAGTCGATACAGAAGCACGCATTGATAGGACGGATGGAGCCAGAGCACCCGCGGCACATCCATCCCGTAGGCGCGAAAACACCCCTCCAGTCGCTCGCGGTCCCGGGTGAGGCGAGCACGAACCACGCTCCACTTCAACGGCGCCACAGGCAGCGGAATCGGGCCGCTGGAGGGAGGCGTCGGTCCGGGCGTCATGGTCATGGCGTGCTCGCGGGCTGTTGTTCGGTCGTGAGGAGGCTTCGGAGGAGTTCGCCGTCGCCGCGACGAACGCCTCGCAGGGCCAGCAGCAGCACCCCGTAGGCGCCGAGGGCGATCGGATAGACCCAAGCGCCGCCGGCACCGGCGAACACGATCAGGAGCGCAGCCGAACCGCCCAGGGCCGGTCCGGCGAGTTCGCCTCGCGCGAGCACAATCCCCCCCTGCCGGCGCAGCAGGCGCTCCCGTAGAAGACACTGGGCGATCGTGCCGGCGAGGACGGCCGTACCCGCTCCCGTGATCCCGTAGCGCGGTGCAAGGACGGCGATGCTCGCGAGGAGCACCGCACAGCCGACTGCGAGACACGGGAGTTCGAGCCGTTGCAGGTTCCGCGCGAGCAGGGCGCAAGACATGAGCTGGTTCACGCCCGTCACCAATGTCGCGACCAAGAGGATGCGGAATGGGTCCGCTGCTGCAGCAAAGCGCGGGCCGAACACGAGCGCCAGGGTCGGTCCGGTCAGCCAAGCCGCTACGAGAGCGAGTGGTACACCGGTCGCGAGCGCGTAGCGAAGGATAAGCCGGGCCAGTGTCTCCATCCGTGCGTGGCACGGTCCGTCCAGACGGGTGAAAACCGGAAGGAGCGCCATGACGAGCACTGCGGGAATCATGAGACAGAGATCGTAGAGCCGTGCGGCGATCCCGTAGATCCCGACATCCTCCAGGTCGAGGAAGAGCGGGAGTAGCGCTACGTCGATCCGGGAGAACGTCGAGGAGAGCACGAGCACCGCGAGGAGCACGGGGGCCCTGGCGAGTTGGGACCGGGCGACGGCCACGGTCGCGGCACGGGGCGTCGTTGCGTCCCGCACGACCGGATCGGAGAGGTAGAGAGCAAGTGCGACGCCACGAAGGGCCACGAAGGCGCCGAGCACGATCAGGACGCCGGCACCGGCGACGATCAGCCCACACAGCACCAGGCAGCGCAGCGCGCTCTCGCCGACATTGACGAGCGCGACAACACCGAGCCTCTCACGACCCAGCAGCGTCATCTCGGCAACGGTGATCGGCGCAGTCGGGATGAGGGCCACGGCCGCGAGGGCGAGGGCCGGAAGAAGCTCGGACGGATACAGGAGGGCGCCGATACCTACGAGAAGGGCGGCCGTCGGAAGGGCACAGACCAGGCTCAAGAGCGCAGCGGCCGCGAGCTGTGGACGGACCGCGTCTGGGTCCGCAGCAGCCTCTCGCGCCAGCTCGAAATGCAAGCCGAGCAGCGGGACGAGCTGCAGGAGCTGGAACCAGGAATAGGCGACGACGAAGCGGCCGAGGTTGTCCGCGTCCCAAAGGCGAGTCATCATCACGATAAGCACAAGGCCGAGCGCAGCGGAGAGCAGCCGAGCCGCCGCACCGGAACCGGCATTAGCGACGGTTCGCGCAACGCTCATGGCATTTGCAACTCTGCCAAGGGCCGCCGAAGATCTCCTGTCGAGCTCGCCACTCAACTGCCTCCGCTTAGCCGGGCTTCATGCGCAAACCGTCGTACAAGATCTAGCCTAGGCGCTCCGCCTTGGCTATTTATAGCTGAACACAGTGCGACCAGGAGCGCAACTTGCCTGATCGACGTACGGTCGAGAGCCGCCTCTACCCGGAAACCGCCGCGGGAGGCTTCTCCCGGGCCGATCATCGCATGGGATTTCTTATCCGGCTGCACGCGGTCCTCGAGCCTTCGATGACGGTCCTCGATCTTGGGGCCGGCCGCGGAAAGTGGGGTGAGGACCCGGCGCGGTTCCGTGCAGCGCTCGGCAACTTGCGTGGACGTTGCTTGCGGGTGGTCGGAGCAGACGTAGACGACGCGGTCCTCGAGAACCCTACGGTCGATGAGCGGGTCGTCATCGATCCGCATGCATCACTCCCCTTCCCGGATTCCTCGTTCGACGTGGTGACGGCCTTCTCCGTCCTCGAACACGTCGAGGATCCTGACCGGGCCGCCACGGAGATTGCCCGCATCCTTCGGCCCGGAGGATGGCTTATCGGGTGGACTCCCAACCGTTTCGGCTATGTCGGAGTCGGCGCACGGCTCGTGCCGGACCATCTCAAGAGCAAGGTTCTGCGACGCCTCGAGCCGCGCCGGGAAGAGCATGACAGTTTTCCGCCGGTATACCGCCTAAACAGCCGCTACGCCTTTCGACGACACTTTCCCTCCAGCCAATGGGAGGATTTCAGCTACACATATAACGGTATGCCGTTCTATCATGGTGAGAGCATCACTCTCGCGCGCTTCTGGTTGACCCTCTTCGCGTTTCTCCCGCCGGCATTGAGGGCCTACTGGATGGTGATTTTACGCCGCCGATAGTGCGGATATCTCGAATATGACGACGTTGAAATCTTTGCTGGAATACGGATCGGCAGCTGGACGTGCGCCTTATCGCGAGGCGGCGAGGAGCGTGAGAGGCGATAAGAAAATCAGGGCCGGAACATCGGGCTCATGAGCGAGGGACGATGTCGAAGGTGCCTTTGGCCGTGAGGCTGGCACCCGAATCGTAGGATCTGCACGCCATCTCGGAACCAACGGCCCTCGTGACATCCAGGTCCTGCCGCTGTCCGTGCAGAGCCGCGCATGCAGGCCGGAGGCGCCGATGTCCGGCGGCTCGCTTCTGAAAACTCCGCGGCCGAGTCGCGGCGTTTAACCGCAGACCGACCTGTCCTGGCAGCCGGTGCCGTCATGTGCACGCTCCCCGACGCGGCGCAATCGATCCACCATAGGAGTAGGTCGGCATTGCACCACTGAGCCCAAAGTTCGAGACAGCCGTCAATATGAGCACATACGGCACATAAGCGAGCTATGGATCTGATGGTATAGTCCGTTCCTGTTTGGAACGAGGAAATGGCGACCAAGAAGTCGGGACAGATTGTTGGCGTCGATGCCCACGTGCTAACTGGCAAGTATCAGGGATCTCGCACCTGGCTCGAAGGAGTCCTAGGCGAGCTTCCGGCGTTGACACCTGAGAACAGCTACATCATCTACTCGCGCGACCCGGCGACCGCCGAACGAGTCTGCTCCGGACCGAATGTCGAGCACCGGCGCATTCCCATCGATGATCCAGTCGGCCGGCTCTTGCTCTACTGGCCATTGGTGGCGCGACGGGACCGATTGGACGTTCTGCTCACGCAGTACATCGCTCCGCCGTTCTTCACGCGTCGCCAAGTCGTCGTCGTCCACGATATTCTGTTCGAGACTCATCCCCAATTCTTTCCGCCCGTGATGCGATGGCGTAACCGGCTTCTGGTGCGGGCTTCTGTTGATCGGGCGGCCCGGGTCCTGACCGTGTCACGCTTCACGCGCGATGAGCTCGTGCGGCGCTATCGTGTACCAGCGGACCGGATCCTGCTCGCGCCGAACGCCGTGCCGCCGCCGGTCGTGGCCGGTCCGAGGCTGGTCGATGGACCCTACGTTCTGTTCGTCGGGCGTATCGAACCTCGCAAGAACCTGGACCTTCTCCTTGATTCTCTTGAGCGCCTGGATCGTCCCGGGCTCCGTCTCGTCGTGGTCGGGCGTCCCGATTTCGGAGCCGCATCCACAGAGAGACGTCTTGCAGACAACCCGCGGCTCGTCCATCGGTCCGACGTTCCGGCCGAGGAACTTGCTGCTCTTTATCGCCATGCGGCCGTGCTCGCCTTTCCAAGCCAGGGTGAAGGCTTTGGCTTGCCCGTTCTGGAAGCCCTGAGGTTCGGGACACCCGTCGTGTGTTCGAACACGACGGCGCTGCCGGAGATCGCCGGCGCGTTTGCTCGCTATTTCGACCCGCTTGCGGCAAACGCCATCGACGATCTGGCTCAGGCGATTGCGGCGACGCTTGACTCGCCCCTGGCGCTCGACCCGGAGCGCCTCGCCAAGCATCTGGCAGGTTTCACGTGGCGCAACGCCGCTCTTGCCGTTGCGGAAGCGATTTCGATCTGAGATTGCACTTGTCCGGAAACAGTGGAGAGCTCATTCAGTGAGGGATGGATTCTCCTGTGACAGAAGAGATGCGGTCTGCTCCCGCCTTCCGTGGAGGCGGTGCGATGCTCACGCGGGGCGCCGCCAAGCGACCAGAGGATGTTCTGCAGGCCCTCGGCCAGGGCCACGAAGCTCCCGCCACCGAGCACGACGCGGGCGTGTTCAAAGCCCGAGCAGGCGAGGCGGAAGTGGTAGAGCCGATGCTCGAGAGGTTGGCCGGCCAGGGTGATGCCGAGTTCGGCTATCTCGGTGACGTCGGAGAGCCCGACCCGGCCCGGCTCGTGGGTCTGACGGAAGATGTCGTCCTGCTCGGCGCCGGGGAGGGCGCGCCAGAAGCGAATGCGCCGTTCGAGGGTGCGGCGGATGCGGGCGGACCGACCCGAGTTTGCCGTTGCGGATCGTAGCGCCGGCGAGGCCCTTCTCCCGAAGGGCCTCTTTCCACCGGACGAGATCCTCACCGTCATCCGGGTGGCATCCTCGTGGCCGAGGAAGGCTGCGAGTTCGTCGAGGACGCGTGGGAAGGTGTAGCGCGTCTTTTCGGCGGGCTGCCGCTCCCGGATCCACCCGTCCGCCAGGCCTCGGAATCTCACGGCCTGCCCGCTTCCCGCCGCGGCGGCCTCCGGCAGAGCCTGCAGTGCTCTCGGTTCGAAGCAGGTCGCCGGAGGCGGTCTGTAGTCGCCACGGGCGTAGCGTCGCAGGGTCTCTGCCCCTCTCTGGACCGCCAGGCCGATGGCTTCCTTGAGGGGGCGGCGCCCTGCGTCGTCGACGCGGCGCCCCCTCGGCCTCGGGGGTAGGGTCGGCTTGTTCGTGACACCAGGCACGCATCGCCAGGCGCCGCTCCAAAATCGGGTCGCAGTTCGACAGAAATGCCTGCGCATCTGCAAACGTGGCGACCGAGGAACCGGGCTCGGCGGCCCAGAGATCCTCACCGAGATTGACATGCCAGAACGTCTGCCGGCGCATGTTGGCGGCATGCTGCTCGATGAATGAGCCCTCGACAGGGCTGGCGAGGGCGTGCGTCTCACGTTAGGTCAGTGTGCCGACGCCCTGTCTCAGGCTGGCCCATCGGCGTTCGCGTTTCGCGAGGGCCTCGGCGTGGCGCTGCTTGGCCTCGACCGGATCACGGGTGCCCAGCGTCTGCCGCACCTCCCGATCCCCGAGAAGCGGGCGCAATGCATCCGGTACGCGACGGCGTAGCCAGTCGATACCGGGATCGGGATGCTTCCAGGAACGCGCTATAGCGAGGGGCATCGTGTACCACCCGTGTGTACCACAGAAAGCCCGAAAAGCTATTGAGCATCAGCAAGCTACAGGATCATCGCCGCTTTCAGCGGCGATGGTGGAGAGGGAGGAATCCTTGCCCACAGTGGCACCTCCCCGGGCATCGCTGCAAAATCGCGCGTCAGCTTCTTACGCCTCTACGTGACTTGCATCTACAACTTCTCCCTTGTTGTGATTGCAATTCATAGCAAAAAACTGAGCGATCAACTACTACGCATCTTTGATTCTTCATTTATCGGAAACAGGAAGCTGCACATCCTGATAAATGATTTTGTTGATGTCCTTGTGCGGACGCGCCAGCGGAATGCCGCAACCAACCGTTCCATCGGCCCGTCCTTCGCGCCCGTATCGACGCCCGATCCCACCACCGGCGTGGCCGGTTCATGCGTTGTGGACCTCTTCGCTCAGCCCGGCCTTACCGCAAGCACGCTTGAAGGTGTGCCGGAACGAATGGAAGATCTTTGCTGAGTGATCAACAACGTGCATTCCAAGATAACGCCCGAACCATTTGGTCCACGCCTTAGCCTTTGAGTCGATAGGTGGGATAAATACGGGCCATAGGGGTGCGGTCAGCGGGTGTAGCTTTGCCCGAGCTGCAATCACGTCCAGCAAGCTGAGTCGAATCAATTCTTGACGGACTGGCACTCCGCGAGCCGATGAAGCGATCTTCAAGTTTTGGTCGATGCCTTCGTTGGTAATGTCGAGGCACGAAATCCCGTTCTCACCTTGACGCACATCGCCAATTTTAATCTGCGCAATCTCAGTGCGTCATGCGCCGCGAAACAGGGTAAAGCACGCCACTGAGAAGGGCCAGGGTCTTGTTGACCGGTTGCGCATTGCGCCTTGGGTAGCTGCTCAGATCCTGTTTCAGCAGCTCAGGGAGGGGCATCCGCCCGAATCGGGCGGGGAGCGCCTTTGGCAATTGAACTCAGGCATCACGGAAGGCGCGTGCATGCGCCTTGGTGATCGCGGTGATTGGCACGTCACCATTGAGTTCGATGAAGCGTCGCACGGCCCGCCCGGCCTCGGCCATGGAGGACGGCTGGGGCCTTCTCGCACCAGTGCCGCCGGCTTCCGACCATAGCCGCAGAGCGGCGGATAACGCCAAGCCAACGGGCTCAGCTGGTCGCTGGTCAGATCGGCGCCCTGGGGTCGCAACATCGTCACCCTCGAGCCGTGCTCGGATGCCGGCTAGAGCATCACGCTGAGCCTTGGCGAAGGCGAGTTCGAGCTGACGCCACGCTGGATCATCGGGCGCCAGAACGATGCCCCGATCCTCCACCGCGCGATTGACAAAGGAACTCGTCGACTCGCCCGGCCGCATCTGCGCGACTTGCTGACGCGTGTAGCGATCCAATTCCTCGATCAGCATCCGGTAGGCCCGCAGATCATCGAGCGTCATGCCGAGCCCGTCGTGAGGGCCCTGGCCGTCCTCGCGCGCCATATCGAGCCCAACGCCTTTCGTGCGGATCACTTCGTCCGTGCCGAGGAGATGGATCTCGTGGTCGCTCACCAGAGCAGCAATCAGGTCCGCGCCAATCCCTGCCTCAGGCCCCTCGCGCAGCAAGCGCCGCGCTTGATCGACGGGCCGGTGCGCTTCGGCGATGTGAGCGAGGACTCGCCGATCGGCCGTCGGGCCGTCATTGGTCTGCGGGGAGCGGATGACCTCGGTCTTGAAGCGGCCGGTACGTGCATTGACGAGAGCTGCCAGCGCCTCCGGCCAAGGAGGCGGGACTGGTCTGCCAGCGAGATCGTCGGGTAGGGGAAAGCGAAACTCGTCACGGCCGGCGCGGCGCTGAACGAATTTCATGCGGCCCATCGTACTTGGTCCCGTAGCGCGCGAGTGTCGCACGCACCGCCAGGCAAGCACCTGAAAATCAACAGATTCTGGGATCGCAATGACTTAGCCACCGCATGGCGCGCCCTACGGGACTCGAACCCGTGTTTTCGCCGTGAAAGGGCGACGTCCTAGACCGCTAGACGAAGGGCGCCGGTGCGGGGCGAGGGGAGCTATAGTGGGGATCTGTCGGCAGGGCAACCGGATTGATGGGCTTGACGGGGGACAGTGGCTCAGTCTTGTCGGCGCTTGGTTGGGCCTTGAACGCGGGCGGGACGACGAATGACGACGAGGCAGGCGCCGCGCGGAGGCGGCTGGAAGGGCGGGCAGGGCCAAGGCAAGGGCGGGTTCGGCAGAGGCGGGCCGGGCAAGGGCGGAGCCGGTCGCCGATCCGGAGGCGAGGAGCGGGATGACCGCGACGGGTTGACGGTGCTGTATGGCTGGCACCCGGTCGCCGAGGCCTTGCGCAACCCGAAGCGGGACTTCCGCCGGCTGCTCGCTACCGAAAACGCGGCGTTGCGCCTCGCCGAAGAGGTGGGCGAGCTGCGCATCACCCCTGAGATCGTCAAGCCCGGCGCCATCACCGGGCTCCTCGGGCCGGATGCGGTGCATCAGGGGCTCTACCTCGAGGCGGAGCCCCTGGCCGGCCCGGCCTTCGACGCGCTGCCCGACGACGCGGTGCTGCTCGCCCTCGACCAGATCACCGACCCGCACAATGTCGGCGCCATCGTGCGCACGGCGGCGGCCTTCGGCGTCACCGCCATCGTCACGACGGCCCGGCACTCGCCGACGGTCACCGGCGTGCTCGCCAAATCCGCCTCGGGCGGGCTCGAGCACGTGCCGTTCGTGGTGGTGCGCAACCTCGCCGAGGCCCTGATCGAACTCGGCGAGCGCGGCTTCACCCGGGTCGGGCTCGATTCGGAGGCGTCCGAGACCCTCGACGCGGTCGGCCCGAGGGCGCCGCTGGTGGTGGTGCTCGGGGCCGAGGGAAAGGGCCTGCGCCAGCGCACCCGCGACTGCTGCGACGTGATGGCCCGGATCCCGTTCCGCGGCGCGATCCAGAGCCTCAACGTCTCGAACGCCGCCGCGATCACCCTCTACGCCCTGATGCCCCGCGCCTGAGCACATTTCGGGCGCAGGACGCGGGGTCTCAGGGCCGTATGCGCCTTCAGCGCCAGAACGGGCGGACGTCGATCAGCGCCTCGTGCGCCTTGGCGGCCTCGGCGAGCAGGTGCTCGGTCCGTGCCTCGGTGTCGGCGGTGGCCAGGCCGGCCGCGAAGACTGCGCCCTCGGGCGCGCCCTTGGCGAGCTCGGCCGCCAAGGTGTGGGCGGTGGCGATGTCATTGAGGTCGCCGAGGTGGTCCTGGAGATCGGCCAGGGCCTCCACGAAGGCCGCGTGGCGCTTGTTCGCTTTCTTGCCGTCATAGAGCGCGGCGAAGAACTCCGCGCCGTAGCGCAGCTTCTTGGCGGCGATCCGTACCCGGTGGCGCGCCTCCGGGTCGAGCTCGGCGAGGTGGCGCCCGCGCTTCTTCACCTGGCGGCGGCGGCGCTCCAGCTCCTCGCTGGCGAAGGCGCGGGCCGGGCCGTCGCGGCGGGCCGCGTTCGGGTTGTCGGGGCCGAGCCAGGGGCCCGCCTCGATCCAGGCGACGAGGTCGAGGAGGAAGTCGCGCCATTCGCGGCTCTCCAGCACGATCCGCACCACGTCGTGGGCCGCCGCGCGCTCGGTCTCGAGGTGGCGCTCCAGGATCAGGAGTCCATTCTCGTCCGGGCGCCGCTCGCGCTCCCGCGGCAGGGTCTTGCCGAGATAGACGTCGAGGTTGCGGGCATGCCCGAAAGGCTCGCTCAGGCGCTTCAGCTCCGCCTTGATCGCCGGCACCCGCCGGTCCTCGACCACGCCGCCGAACAGCGAGAAGGCCGAGCGCAGACGGCGCAGGGACACCCGTAGCTGGTGCAGGGCCTCGACGTCGCGGCGGCTCAGCAGCACGGTCTCGTTGAGGCGGGTCTGGCGCAGACAGGCCAAAGCCACGGCCTGAAAGGCCTGGGCCGCATTCATGTCCGGGTCGAGCGGCACCGGCTCCGCCTTCACGGCGCGGCCGAGGCGTCCCCCGATCAGGGCATCGCCGCGCTCGAACTTGCTCAGCACGCCGAGGCGCAGGGGCACATCGGCGCCGAGGGTGCGCGCGAGGTCGAACAGGGCCGAGGGCGCACCGCCGGTGAGCTCGAACTCGATCTCGCTGATCGGAGAGACGCGGTCGTCCGGCCCCCAGACCCGGCCGCGATCGAGGGCGACCTCGATGCGGCTGCCGGCCGGCCCGGTATCGGCGAGGCGGCGCACGCTGCGGGTCACCGTGGAGGTGTAGAGGGGACTCAACTCCGTCGCGCCGTCGAGGATCTTGGCGATCGGAGTGCCGGCGAAGGAAGCGGGCTCAGGGTTCGGCCCGGCGACGTCGCTCTCCCATTCCGGCCGGTCGAACAGGCCGACCCCGCCGCCGCCCCGGGCCTTGACGGTCTGGATGTGCCGGTCGCCGTCCTGGCGCACCCGCAGGGTGTAACCGGCCTCGCGCAGGCGGCCGTCCGGCGTGTCGAAATAGGTCGAGGTCAGCTCCGTCTCGGTCCAGTCTCCGGCGAGCAGCGGATGCTCCCGCAGGCGCGCGATGTCGGAGGCTTCGACATCCAGCTTCAGCTCGGTCTCGCGCGGTTCGCTCATCACGGTGGTCCTGATCTCCCGTTCGGCCCACCCATCGAGGGTGGCGCGACGGAAATCATGGACGAGGCCGAAAAGTTTCGCAAAGGCCGCCGGAACCGGGCCGCTCTCCCTGGGTCAGGCGTGAGGCGCGCGTCGGCGTGAAGCGCGTCGGCACCCGCACGGGAGCGCGTCAGCGCGCCCGCACGGGTGCGCGTCAGCGCGCCCGCAGGTGGGCGAGGAGCTTCGCCGCCCCGGCTTCCGGCGGCCCGTCATTCATCACCACGAGGTCGGCGGTGACCGAGGCGGAGCGGGCGAGCCGCGCCCCGAGATCGCCGTCCTCGGGCCGGCCGCGGGCGGCGAGGCGGGCGGCCAGCACCTCGGGCGGTGCCGTGATCTCGACCACGGTGACGGCCGGCAGGCGCCGGCGCGCCTCGCCGACGACCCGGCGCGAGACGTTGCAGACCACCACGCGCCCGTCGCGGGCGAGCGTCAGGCAGGAGGCCGGCAGGGCATAGCCGAGGCCATGCGCACGCCAGGACAGGGCGAAGCGGCCCGCCGCCTCGCCCTCGGAAAAATCCTCCTCGCTGATCGGCGCATTGTCCTCGTGCGCCGAGGGCGGGCGGGTCACGAGCCGGCGCGGGAAGACGTAGCGGGGCTCGCCCGCCAGGGCCTCGCGCGCGAGCCGCAGGAGGGTGTCCTTGCCGGCCCCGCTCGGGCCGACGACGAGGACGAAGCCGCCATCGTCCATCAGGCCACCCGTCTGCCCTGACGCCAGACCTGGCGCACCACCGGCACGCCCTCGGCGAGGCGCACCCGCACGAGGTCGGCGCGAAGGTGCTGCGCGATGGCGCCGCGGTCGTCGAGGCCGGTGGCGCGGGCGGGGTTGGCGGTCACGGTGGCGATCGCCTCCGGCAGGGCGATGCCCTCGACGCGCTGCGGCAGGCCGAAGGCGGCCATCATCAGGCTCGCCGGCACGTAGTCGGAGGAGAGCACGTCGAGCAGGCCTTCCCGGGCCAGGGCCTCGGCCGCGACGTTGCCGGAATGCGAGCCGCCGCGGATCAGGTTCGGCGCGCCCATCATCACGGTGATGCCGGCCTCGCGCGCGGCCTGCGCCGCCTCGAGCGTGGTCGGGAACTCGGCCAGCCGCACGCCCTCAGCCCTCGCGAGGTCGACATCGGCCAGCGTCGTGTCGTCGTGGCTCGCGAGCGCGATGCCCTGCTCGCGGGCGAGCGCGACGAGGGCCGGACGGTTGATCGCGTTGAAGGCCTCGCCGTCGCGGATCTTCATGGCGGTGTTGGCCTGGATCTCGACGATCGAGCGGCCACCGCGGGTGGCGTAGGTGTAGTACTTCTCGATGTCGCGGAACTGGCGCTGGCCCGGGGTGTGGTCCATCAGCGAGATCAGCCCGACGGGGTAGCGGGCGGTGAAGTCCCTGACCGTCTCGATCACGTCGGCGGAGGGAATCTCGCAGCGCAGATGCGTCAGGTGCTCGGCGCGGAACAGGTCGGCGTCCTTGGCGGTCGCGATCGCGCCGGCGAGCTGCATCAGCTCGGGGCCGAGGCCGCTGCCGTCCGGGTCGCTCCCGGCACGCAGCGAATCGAACACCGTGGTGATGCCCGAGGCCGCGATCTGCGCGTCGTAGGCGAGCACGGCGCCGAGCGGGTGCCAGCGCACCTTGGGGCGCGGCGCGTAGTGGCTCTCGAGGTGGTCGGTGTGCAGCTCGACGAGGCCCGGGATCAGGTGGTCGCCGTCGAGGTCGAGGCCGCGCTCGGGCGCGCGGCCCTCGCCGATCCCGGCGATGCGGCCGTCGACCATGGCGAGCCAGCCGCGCTGCACCCGGTCGGGCAGCACCAGGGTGGCGTTCTCGAGGATCCGGTCTTGCATGGGAGAGCCCTCAGGCGGCACGTTTCTGAGCGAAGGCCGTGACGTCGACGACCCGGGTCGCCACCGCCTCGCGCACGTCGGTGTCGTGGAAGATGCCCAGGAGCGCCGCTCCGGCCGCCTGGCGGGCGCGAATCAGCGCCACCACCACGGCGCGGTTCTGCGCGTCGAGGGAGGCGGTGGGCTCGTCGAGGAGCAGGATCGGCCGCTCGGCGATCAGCCCGCGGGCGATGTTGACCCGCTGCTGCTCGCCGCCCGAGAAGGTCGCCGGCGGCAGGTCCCACAGACGCTCGGGCAGGTTGAGGCGGGACAGCAGCTCCTCGGCCCGGGCGAGGGCGCGATCGGCGGTCAGACCGCCCTCGCGGCCGGCCGAGGCCACGACCTCGCGGGCGCCGACCCGCGGGATCACCCGCAGGAACTGCGACACGTAGGAGATCGTGCGGCGGCGCAAGGCCAGCACCTGCCGGGGCGAGGCCGCGGCGACGTCGATGCGGTCGTCGCCGTCCCGCACCAGGATTTCTCCCCGGTCGCAGCGATAGTTGCCGTAGGCCATCTTGAGGAGCGAGGACTTGCCCGCCCCCGAGGGACCGCCGAGCACCACGCACTCGCCCGGATGGACGACGAGATCGGCCCCCGCCATCACCGGCAGCTGCACGCCGCCGCGCAGGTGCAGGGTGAAGGTCTTGGCCACGTCGCGGAATTCGAGAGCGGGCATCATGCGGCGAGCACCGAGGAGACGAGGAGCTGGGTGTAGGGCTCACGGGGATCGTCGAGCACCTGGTCGGTGAGGCCGGTCTCGATCACCCGGCCGGCCCGCATCACCATCACCCGGTGCGACAGGAGCCGGGCCACGGCGAGGTCGTGGGTGACGATGATGACCGCGAGGCCGAGCTCGGCGACGAGGCCGCGGATCAGGTCGAGGAGGCGGGCCTGGACCGAGACGTCGAGCCCGGAGGTCGGCTCGTCCATCAGCACCAGCCGCGGGCCGGTGACGAGGTTGCGGGCGATCTGGAGCCGCTGGCGCATGCCGCCGGAGAACCGCGTCGGCGGGTCGTCGACCCGGTCGGCGGCGATCTCGACCTTGGCCAGCCAGTCGAGGGCGGTGCCGCGGATCTGACCGTAGTGGCGGGCGCCCGCGCCCATCAGCCGCTCGCCGACATTGCCGCCGGCCGAGACCGCCATGCGCAGCCCCTGCCGCGCATCCTGGCGCACGAAGCCCCAGTCGGTCCGCATCAGGGCCCGGCGCTCGGCGTCCGAGAGATGGCCGAGGTCGCGCAAGGCCCCGTCGCGCATCCGGTAGGAGACGCTCCCGGAATCGGGCTGAAGCTCGGTGGCGATGAGCGACAGCAGCGTCGACTTGCCGGAGCCGGATTCGCCGACGATCGCCAGCACCTCGCCGGGATCGAGATCGAACGAGACGTCGGCGCAGCCCAAGCGGGCGCCGTAATGCTTGGTCAGGCCGCGGGCCTGGAGCAGGGCCTCGCTCATGCGGTCTCCTCCGTGTCGCCGGTGAAGGGGGGGTCCAGGCGGAAGCTGTAGCCGTAGCGCTCGAAGCCGAGGCTCTCGTAGAAGCGATGCGCCGGCTTCGCGTCGACATTCGAGGACAGGGCGAGCTTGTAGCAGCCCTTCTCCGCCGCGAGCCGGCCGGCCTCCCGCATCATCCGCCGGCCGAGGCCGGTGCCGCGCTCAGCCTCCGCCACCACCACGCTCTCGACGAGACCGGAGGGCATGCCCCAATGGGCGACGTTGTCGAGGATCACGAGGCAGAAGGTGCCGACGATCCAGCCGCCGGATTCCGCCACGTAGAGCCCGTAATCGGGATAGGCGTCGAGGCGCGCGAGCAAAGCCTCGGCCTGGGGCAGGGTCGCGACCCGGCCGTTGTTCAGCTCGGCGTAGAGGCCGAGCACGGCCGGCAGGTCGGGCTTGCCGGCACGGCGGACGACGAAGTCAGCCGTCGCGGAGTCAGCCATGCGCCGCCTCCTCGACCCCGCCGGTCCCGACATGGCCTTGCGCCCGCCGCTCCTCGCAATGGTCGGTGTCGGAGCAGACGAACATCCGCCCGCCAGCATCGTCGAGCAGCACCTCGTCGAGATAGACGCCCTCGCCGCCGCACAGAGCGCATGGCTTGTCGAAGCTCTGGACCCGGAACGGATGGTCCTCGAAATCGAGGCTCCGGACCCGCGTGTGCGGCGGCACGGCGTAGATCCGCTTCTCGCGGCCCGCCCCGAAGAGCTGGAGCGCCGGGCAATCGTCCATCTTCGGGTTGTCGAACTTCGGCGTCGGGGAGGGGTCCATGACGTAGCGGCCGGCGACCTCGACCGGGTAGGCGTAGGTCGTGGCGATGTGGCCGTGGCGGGCGATGTCCTCGTAGAGCTTGACATGCATCAGCCCGTACTCGGACAGGGCATGAAGCTGGCGCGTCTCGGTCTCCCGCGGCTCGAGGAAGCGCAGGGGCTCGGGGATCGGCACCTGGTAGACCAGCACCTGCCCCTCGGAGAGCGGCGCCTCCGGGATGCGGTGGCGGGTCTGGATCACGGTCGCGTCGCGGGTGCGGGTCGTGACCGCGACCCCCGCCGTGCGGGCGAAGAAGGCGCGGATCGAGACCGCGTTGGTGGTGTCGTCCGAGCCCTGGTCGATGACCTTCAGCACGTCGCTCTGCCCGAGGATCGCGGCGGTGACCTGCACGCCGCCGGTGCCCCAGCCATAGGGCATCGGCATTTCGCGGGCGGCGAAGGGCACCTGGTAGCCGGGGATCGCGATCGCCTTGAGGATCGCCCGGCGGATCATCCGCTTGGTGCCCTCGTCGAGATAGGCGAAGTTGTAGCCGGTGTCGGGTCTGGCAGCGCTCATTCCGCAGCCTCCTTCATCTCGGTCTCAGGCGCAGCGTGCCGGGCGGCGTGCTCGGCGCGAAGCCGCCGCACCAGCTCCAGCTCGGCCTGGAAATCGACGTAGTGCGGCAGCTTCAGGTGCTCGACGAAGCCGGTGGCCTGGAGCGCGTCGCAATGGGCGAGCACGAATTCCTGGTCCTGCGCCGGGGCACCGACCGGCTCGCCGAGCTCCTCCGCCCGCAAGGCGCGGTCGACCAGGGCCATTGCCATCGCCTTGCGCTCGCTCTGCCCGAAGGCGAGGCCGTAGCCGCGGGTGAATTGCGGCGCCACCTCGGCGCTGCCGTGGAACTGGTTGACCATCTGGCACTCGGTGAGGGCGATCTCGCCGAGGGGGACGGCAAAGCCCAGCTCCTCCGGCACGAACTCGACCGCCACCGAGCCGACCCGGATCTCGCCGACGAAGGGATGGGTGCGGCCGTAGCCGCGCTGGGTCGAGTAGCCGAGCGCCAGGACGAAGCCCTCGTCGCCCCGCGCCAGAGCCTGGAGACGTAAGCCCCGGTCGGCCGGGAAATCGAGCGGTTCGCGGGTGAGGTCGCCCGGCGGGGTGCCGTCGTCGGGGGCGGAGGGCTCGATCAGGCCGTCATGGCCCAGGAGATCGGTGACCCGGGGCGCGTGGGCGGCATCCGCCTGCGGCTCGGACTCGGCGGCCCGAGGCGCCTCGCCCTCGGCGGCGAGGGCGAAGTCGATCAGGCGATGGGTGTAGTCGAAGGTGGGGCCCAGCACCTGGCCGCCGGGCAGGTCCTTGTAGGTGGCGGAGATGCGCCGGCGGAGGGTCATGGCGCCGGTCTCGACCGGCTCGGAGGCGCCGAAGCGGGGGAGGGTGGTGCGGTAGGCCCGCACCAGGAACACCGCCTCGATCAGGTCGCCGCGGGCCTGCTTGAGCGCGAGGGCGGCGAGGTCGGGATCGTGCAGCGAGCCCTCGGTCATCACCCGGTCGACGAGGAGCGCCATCTGCTCGCGGATCTGCGCCACCGAGAGCTCGGGCACGCTCGCATCGCCCCGGCGGGTCTCGGCGAGCAGCCGGTGCGCATTGGCGATGGCGGCCTCGCCGCCCTTCACGGCCACGTACATGGCACTAGCCTCCGGTGACGCGGGTGGAGCGCGGCAGGGCCGCGAGGCGGCCTGCGGCGGCGAGGATGAGGTCGACCCCCTGCGGGAAGCCCGCATGGTTGCGGGCCAGCCGGTCGAGCATGTCCGCCGGAAGCGGCGCGGCGGCGAGGGTTGCGCTGCCCCGGATGCCGGGCCCGTCGAGGCGCCAGCCCGCGTGGTCCGAGAGGTCGGCGACCGCCAGCACCAGGGTCGCGGAGCGGTCCGGATAGGCCGGCGTCCCTTGCGCGAAGGTGCCGAATTCCGGGCAGGCGCCGGGATCGGAGACCAGCGCGAAGGCCGCGTCCGCCGGATCCTCGGTGATGCGCGCACCGGTATGGAAGCGCAGGAATTGCGCCACGGCCCGGCTCCGCGCGAGGGCTGCGTCGAGCCAGAGCGGCGCGTCGGCATCCGTGAGCGCCAGCGCCACGGCAGCGAGTTCCGGGGTCAGCGGCGCCGGGGGTTCCAGCCCCGTCGTCAGAGGCTGGACCGTGCCGGGGCGGGCAAGCGCCTCCATCACGGCGCGGAAGACGGCTTGAGCGTCATGGACCGGATCGGCAAAGCCGCGGGCGAGCATCAGTCTTCTCCCCGGGCCATGGTGAAGAAGTTCACCCGCGTCGCCGCGATCCGGCGCGCCTCGGCCGCGCGTTCCTGCGTGCGGCGGGCCGCCACGGGGGCGAGCGCCGTCTCCACCGCCTCGCGCCGCTCGGGCCGCTGCCACAGGGCGTCGAGGGT
>JAEWKL010000817.1 GCA_023386115.1 Pseudomonadota bacterium | reverse complement strand
GGTCAGGACCGCCAGGAGGAGGGCGCGCCGCATCACCGTCACTCCGCCGCGACCGGCGCCGGCTCGATCACGCCGGCCCGCTCGGTGATCGGCCCGTACTGCGCCGGCTGGCGGTGCTGGCCGAAGTTGAACATCTTGTCCTTGCCCTGGCGGCACCGGTCGAGGTCGCACTCGGCCACCACCACCTCGTCGCCGAGGGTCTGGGCCTGGGCGACGATGCGGCCGTCGGGATCGACGATGCAGGAGCCGCCGATCAGGCCCGAGCCGTCCTCGTCCCCGGCTTTCGCCACCGCCACCGCCCAGGTGGCGTTCATGTAGGCGTTGGCCTGGGCGACGAGCGTCGAGTGGAAGGTGCGCAACGAGGCGTCCTCGCTCGTGCCGCCATTGGGGTCGTAGGCCGCCGAGTTGTAGCCGACGCAGACCAGCTCGACGCCCTGCAGTCCCAGCACCCGCCAGGCCTCGGGCCAGCGCCGGTCGTTGCAGATCATCATGCCGATGATCGCGCCGGCCCAGTCCGCGCCGGCCCGGAAGGCCGGGAAGCCGGTATTCCCGTAGGCGAAGTAGCGCTTCTCGAGCTGCTGGAAGCGGGCATCCGGCCGTGGCTCGACCGAGCCCGGCAGGTGGACCTTGCGGTAGCGCCCGAGGATCGACCCGTCCGGCTGCACCAGGATCGTGCTGTTGAAGCGCTCGCCCTCCGGCGTCAGCTCGGCGTAGCCGATGTTGAAGCCGACACCCAGCCCCCGGGCGGCGTCGAACAGCGGCTGGACCGCCGGATTGGGCATCGCGCGCTCGAAATACCGGTCGAGCTCGTCTCCTTCGAGGAGCCAGCGCGGGAAGAACGTCGTGAAGGCGAGTTCGGGGAAGACCACGAGGGTCGCGCCGCGACCCGCCGCCTCCTCGAGCAGGCGGATCAGCCGGTCGAGAGTGTGGGCGCGGGAATCGGCGCGCTGGGTCGGGCCCATCTGAGCCGCCGCGACGGTAACGATACGAGACATCATGACCTCTGAGTAAGCACTATGCTCAAAATACAAGCATTCCGCCGTGCCGGCCCCCATCCACGTCCCGATCATGCACATTCGCTACGCCGTCACAATCCAGCGCATTATGATAAATTCCGCCCGACTATAATGTGGAGTGATGATGAACCTGCGGCAGCTGGAGATTCTGCGGGCGGTGGTCCGGCACCGGACCACCCTGGCGGCGGCCGAGGAGCTGGCGGTATCGCAGCCGGCGGTGAGCAATGCCCTCAAGGCGATGGAGACGCAGGTTGGCTTCCCGCTCTTCGACCGCATCAACAACCGGCTGTTTCCCACTGCCGAGGCAATGACGCTCTATCGCGAGAGCGAGGCGATCTTCGCGCTCCACGCCAAGCTCGAAGGGCGCCTGCGCGACCTTCGCGAGAACCGGCACGGGCACCTCGCCATCATGGCGACGCCGCCGCTGGCCTATGGCCTGCTGCCCCGCGCGCTCGCCGCCTTCGTGCGCTCGCGGCCGCAGACGCGGCTGTTCTTCGACGTGCGCCGCTACGAGGGGGTGATCGAGGGCGTGTCCGGCCGGGTGGCGGAGCTCGGCTTCGCCCTCGGCCTGTCGAACCATGTCGGCATCGCCCACGAAGTGGTGCACCGGGGCGAGATGGTCTGCGTCATGGCTCCCGACCATCCGTTGAGCCTGAAGGCCTGCGTCACGCCGGCGGACCTCGCTCGCCACCCCTTCATCGGGCTGGAGCGCGGCACCCGCCTCGGCGAGGCCCTGCGGGACGCCTTCGCGCGGGCTGGCGTGCCGTTCGACGCCGCCGTGGAGGTGCGCTACTGCAACACCGCCTGCGTGCTGGCCGGGGCAGGGGTCGGCGTCGCGGTGGTCGACCCGTTCTCGCCCTCGCAAGGAGGTGCGCATCCTGTGGTGATGCGTCCGTTCGCACCCCGCACGCCGGTCGAGGCCTTCATGCTGTGGTCCGAGGCCGAGCCGCTGTCGCGCTTGGCGCAGTCGTTCCTGGCGGAGGTGCGGGCAGCGCGAACAGGGGTGACGGAGTGATGCCGTGTTCGGACGGTTCTTGCGGCGACGGTATCACCAGCACAAGGCCGACCGGCCGGACATGGCGATCCTGAACCGCTCCGGGGTTGTCGGAGGCTGTTTGTCTTGGGTCAGGTTGTCTTGGGTCAGGTTGCCTTGGGTCGGGTTGCCTTGGGTCAGGCGGCCAAGGCTTGTTCGCCGACATTGGCGTGATAGCGCGCTTCGGCCTCGGCGGGAGGGACGGTGCCGATCGGCGCGAGCAGGCAGCGGTGGTTATCCCGGTCGACTCACCCCAGGGTGGCGTCCTCGACCGCCTCACGAGGGCGGCCAACCGGTCGACGCCCTTGCGCATGTCGGTGTGCCCGGTGGCCAGTCAGACGCGCGAGCCGGACGGGACCGGGATCATCGGCCGAGCCGCGCGGCGCTCGCGCCGTGCAGGAGCGTCGGGTCCGTCCCGGCTGCGGCCCGCACCCGATGCCCGCCCGACAGCGCGATCTCGATCAGGCCCGGCTAGATGTGCATCGGGCTTTGCTCGGAGCCGGACCGGCCAAGTAGGACAGGATTTATACCAACGGTCGTTGAAAACGACCTTTGGTTCCGTTCTCGAATTTTCGCCAAGCCTCTGGCTTCGCGTCGACAATTCGAGATGGATCAACGGCCTCGTCGATCCCGGGCCTGCCCGGGATCGAATC
>JAEWKL010000815.1 GCA_023386115.1 Pseudomonadota bacterium | reverse complement strand
GATTCGATCCCGGGCAGGCCCGGGATCGACGAGGCCGTTGATCCATCTCGAATTGTCGACGCGAAGCCAGAGGCTTGGCGAAAATTCGAGAACGGAACCAAAGGTCGTTTTCAACGACCGTTGGTATGAGCCGACGGCGACGCAGCATGACGGTGCGGGAGTTTCGTGACAGACACGGCCTCGTGCGCCGGCTCGCCGTCCCGAAAGGGTACGGCGAGCCGGTCTCGGTCACGGGCTCTCCGGCATGGCGAAGATCGTCGCTCTCCACTACTTCGCGGTCGTCACCCGCTGCACGTCGCTGCGCGACGCCGCCACCCAGCTCGACATCCATCCCAACGTGCTGGCGCGGCACATCTCGCAGCTCGAATACTACATGGACGCGCCGCTCCTGGAGCGCAGTCCCCTCGGCATCCGCCTGACCGCGGCGGGCGAACTGCTCGCCGCCAAGCTCGACCGGACGATCAACGAGCTCGACCATGTCGTCCGCCTGATCGACGACCTGAAGGGCCTGCGCGGCGGCCTCGTCGGCGTCCACGCCGCCGAGGGCGTCGCCTCGGCGATCCTGGTGCCGGTCCTCGCCGCTTTCGCGGCCCGGCACCCGCATGTCCGCGCCCGGCTGCGCACCGGGACCGCCAAGGACGCGGTGCGGGCGATCGAGGACGCCTCCTGCGACCTCGCCCTCACCTTCTTCGCCCCGGCCTCCGAGGCGATCGCGGTGGTCAAACGGGTGCGGCTGCCGCAATTCATCATCGCGCCGCCCGGCCATCCGGTGACGCGGGACGGCGGCGCGGCTTGCGCCATCCTCGAGAGCTATCGCTGGGTGCTGCCGGGCCCGGAATTCGGCGTGCGCACCTATATCGACCGGGCGGCGGCAGAGGCGGGGTGCCGAATCGTGCCGACCTTCGAGGCCGCCTCCCTGGACCTGCAACGCACGCTCATCGTGCAGGCCGGCGCCCTCGGGGTGCTGCCGCGGGCGGCCGTCGCCGACGAGATCGACGCCGGCACGATGGTGGCGGTGCCCTTCCCCGACGCGATGCCGGTCGAGACCTCCCTCGACCTCTGCGTTCCGGCCGACCGCCAGCCGAGCTACGCGGCCGAGCGCCTGCGCCGCGAGCTGGAAGCCGCGCTGCTCCAAGTCGCTCTGCTCCAAGTGCGCGCTTGAACGGCGGCGAGTGCCACGAAAAGCGGTGCACGCCTCGCACGATTTCGTCGTAGTCAGCCTGGCCGCCCTCCCGCATCCTGCGATGGTCTGTACGGCCTGGGTCACGGGAAGACCTGCGCCACGCCGCCTCTGCTGTCCTGACACTTGAGTTGAGCCGAAACCTTCGGCGCAACCGGCCGGTCCCGGCCGCCGCCGGGGACCTGGTCTGTCGATTGCATACCCGGCGCCGTGGGCGTGGTGCCCAGCACCCCGATGGCATCGCCGCACCCGTGGCGCGACTGCGAGGAGACAACGTGATGGCGTTTCGTCGGTCCGTCCTCGGCCTCATCGCCGCAACCGCGGCCCTGCTCGCGCCCGACGTCGCGCCGGCCCAGACGCTCAAGGCGGTGATGCATTCGGACGTCAAGATCGTCGACCCGATCTGGACCACCGCCTACATCGTCCGCAACCACGGCTACATGATCTACGACACCCTGTTCGCGCTCGACGGACAGGGCGAGATCAAGCCGCAGATGGTCGACACCTACACCGTGTCGCCCGACAACCTGACCTACACGTTCACCTTGCGCGACGGCTTGCTGTGGCACGACGGCAAGCCGGTGACGGCGGAGGATTGCGTCGCCTCGATCAAGCGCTGGGCCGTGCGCGACTCGCTCGGCCAGAAGCTGATGACCTTCGTCGCGGGCATGAGCGCCGACGACGCGAAGCGCTTCACCGTCAAGCTGACATCGCCGACCGGGCTCCTGCTGTTCGGCCTCGCCAAGCCGTCCTCGAACGTGCCGTTCATGATGCCGAAGCGGGTCGCCGAGACCGACCCGAACCAGCAGATCTCGGACTTCACCGGCTCCGGCCCCTTCGTGATGAAGACCGACGAGTGGAAGCCCGGCGACAGGATCGTCTACACCAAGTTCAAGGACTACAAGCCGCGGCCCGAGCCGGCCTCGGGGCTGGCCGGCGGCAAGGTGGTCAAGGTCGACCGGGTCGAGTGGCTGGCGATCTCGGACCAGCAGCAGGCGGTGAACGCGCTCCTCGCCGGCGAGATCGACCTGATCGAGCAGCCGGCCTACGATCTGATCCCGCTGCTGAAGGGCGATGCGGGCGTCCAGCTCGTCGACTACAATCCGCTGGGCCTGCAATACGCGATGCGGCCGAACCACCTGATCAAGCCCTTCGACAACCCGAAGGTCCGCCAGGCCCTCACCTACGCCCTCAACCAGACCGACTTCCTCCAGGCGGTGGTGGGCGATCCCGACTACTACAAGACCTGTAAGGCCCTGTTCGTCTGCGGGTCGCCGCTCGCCACCGAGACGGGGATGGACGGGTTGCTCGAATCGAACTTCGCCAAGTCGAAGCAACTGCTGAAGGAGGCGAACTATGACGGGACGCCGATCGTCCTCCTGCACTCGACCGACCTGCAGACCCTGACCAATCTCGGCCCCGTCGCCAAGCAGCTCCTCGAGAAGGGCGGCTTCAAGGTCGATCTGCAATCCTCCGACTGGCAGACCGTGGTGTCGCGCCGGGTGCGCAAGGATCCGGCCGACAAGGGCGGCTGGAACCTGATGAACACCTCCTGGGTCTCGGCCGACATCCTGAACCCGGTGATGGCGAGCTTCATGAACATGAGCTGCGACAAGGCCCCGTTCGGCTGGCCCTGCGACGCCGAGATGGAAAAGCTGCGCGACGACTTCGCCCGCGAGGTCGACCCGGGCAAGCAGAAGGCGATCGCCGAGGCCGTGCAGCTGCGCTGGCGCGAGGTCGTGCCCTACGTCCATCTCGGCCAGTTCTACATCCCGATCGCCGCGCGCAAAAATATTTCGGGCATCCTGACCGCCGCGGCGCCGGTGTTCTGGAACGTCGAGAAGAAGAAATAACTGATGCTCGGCTACGTGCTGCGGCGGCTGCTCGCCGCCATCCCGGTCCTGGCGATCGTCGCGGTGCTGGTCTTCCTGATGCTGCGCCTCACGCCCGGCGACCCGGCGGCGGTGATCGCCGGGGACAACGCCTCGAGCGAGCAGATCGCCGAGGTCCGCAGCAAGCTCGGCCTCGACCAGCCGCTGCCGGCGCAGTTCGCGATCTGGATCGGCAACCTGGCGAAGGGCAATCTCGGCGAGTCGTTCTTCTTCAAGAAGAGCATCGGCGAATTGATCCTCGGTCGGATCGAGCCGACCCTGTCGCTCGCCGCCGCCACGATGCTGATCGCGGTCTGCGTCGCCATTCCCTTAGGCGTCGTGGCGGCCTACCGGCACGGCTCCTGGCTCGACCGGATCGTGATGGGCGTCTCGGTGCTCGGCTTCTCGGTGCCGGTCTTCGTGATCGGCTATCTGCTGATCTACGTCTTCTCGATCACGCTCGGCTGGTTCCCGGTCCAGGGCTACCAGCCGCTCTCCGGGGGACTCAGCGGCTACCTGCACAGGCTGGTCCTGCCCGCGACGACCCTCTCGGTCGTCTATATCGCGCTCATCGCCCGCATGACCCGGGCGAGCGTGCTCGAGGTCTTGAGCGAGGATTACATCCGCACAGCCCGGGCCAAGGGTCAGGTCGAGCGCAAGATCCTCTTCCGCCACGCGCTCAAGAACGCCGCGGTGCCGATCGTCACCGTGGTCGGCATCGGCATCGCGCTCCTCATCGGCGGGGTGGTGGTGACCGAGAGCGTGTTCGCGATCCCGGGCCTCGGCCGGCTGACGGTCGATGCGGTGCTGGCCCGCGACTACCCGACGATCCAGGCGCTGATCCTGCTGTTCTCGGGCGTCTACGTCCTCATCAACCTCCTGATCGACCTGACCTACAGCCTGTTCGACCCGAGGATCCGTCATTGAGTGCCGAGCCGACCCTGCTGGCGCCTGCCGTCGCGGCCCTGCCGCCGCCCCGGACCCTGGCCATCCGCCTGCTGCGCAACCCCGTCGTGGCACTCGGTGCCGGCGTCCTGCTGCTGATGGCGTTGATCGGGGCTTTCGCGCCCGTCCTCGGCACCCTCGATCCCACCGCGATCAACCCGGCCACCCGCAACCGCCCGCCGGGCTTCGAGCGCTCGGTCCGGGCCGAGGACGGCGCGACCGGCACCTTCCGGCACCGGATGGGCACCGACAGCCTGGGGCGCGACATCTACAGCCGGGTGCTCTACGGCGCCCGGATCTCGCTCATGATCGCCGTCTCGGTGGCGGTGCTGTCGCTCGCCATCGGCCTCCTGCTCGGGCTGGTGGCCGGCACCATCCGCCCTCTCGACGGGCCGATCATGCGGCTGATGGACGGGCTGATGGCGATCCCCGGCATCCTGCTCGCCATCGCGGTGGTGTCGCTGTTCCGGGCCGGGCTCCTTGCCGTCATCGCGGCGATCGTGGTGCCGGAGATCCCCCGTGTGGTGCGGCTGGTGCGCTCGATCGTGCTCTCGGTGCGCGAGGAGCCCTATGTCGAGGCGGCGATCATGGCCGGCACCCGCCTGCCGCTCCTGATGGCGCGCCACATCCTGCCCAATACGATCGCGCCGCTGATCGTGCAGGGCACCTTCATCGCCGCCTCGGCGATCCTGGTCGAGGCGGTGCTCTCCTTCCTCGGCATCGGCATCCCGCCGGAGACGCCGAGCTGGGGCAACATCATGGCGGAGGGCCGCAACCTGTTCCGGGTCTACCCGCACAACATCCTGTATCCGGGGATCTTTCTGGGCCTGACGGTGCTCGCCGTGAACATGCTGGGCGACGGCCTGCGCGACACCCTCGATCCGAAGATGACCGGCCGATGAGCACCGCTCCCGTCCTCGAGGTCGAGAACCTCGCCATCGCGCTCCCGGGCGGCGGCGACCGGCTGCGCGCCGTCGACGGCGTCTCCTTCACGGTCGCTCCCGGCGAGATCGTCTGCGTCGTCGGCGAATCGGGCTCGGGCAAGTCGGTCACCGCCTTCTCGGTGATGGGGCTCCTCGCCAAGGTCCTGAGGCCCGTCGCCGGGGCGATCCGGCTCCTCGGCGAGGACGTGCTGACTGCGAGCCCCCAGCGCCTGCGGGCCCTGCGCGGCGACCGGATGGCGATGATCTTCCAGGAGCCGATGACGGCGCTGAACCCGGTGCTGACCGTCGGCGACCAGATCGAGGAGGTGTTGCGCATCCACACCGATCTGGGCGCTTCGGCGCGCCGCGCCAAGGTGCTGGCGATGCTGGAGGCGATGCACCTGCCCGATCCGGAGCGGATGCACGCCTCCTATCCCCACCAGCTCTCCGGCGGCCAGCGCCAGCGGGTGATGATCGCCGCCGCCCTCATCCTCGACCCGGCCCTCCTCATCGCCGACGAGCCGACGACGGCGCTCGACGTCACCACCCAGGCGCAGATCCTGAGGCTCATCCGCGAGATGCAGGAGCGCCGCGGCACCGGCGTGCTGTTCATCACCCATGATTTCGGCGTGGTGGCGGAGATCGCCGACCGGGTGGTGGTGATGCAACGCGGCCGCATCGTCGAGCAGGGGCCGGCGGCACAGGTGCTGGGCAAGCCGCAGCACGCCTACACCAGGATGCTGATCGCCGCGGTCCCGACGATGACGCCCGCCCGGCGGCCTCCGGTCACCGGGGCGCTGGCCTTGGAGACCGCGGGCCTCGCCAAGACCTATCGCAGCGGCGGCCTGTTCAAGACGACCCGCGAGGTCCACGCCGCTGCCGATGTGCACGTGCGGATCCATCGCGGCGAGACCGTCGGGATCGTCGGCGAATCGGGCTCCGGCAAGTCCACGGTCGCCCGCTGCATCGCCCGGCTGATCGCCCCGAGCGCGGGGCAGATCATGGTCGGCGACCGCGACATCGCCCGCCTGCCCGAGCGGCGGCTGCGGCCGTTGCGGCAAAAAATCCAGGTGGTGTTCCAGGATCCGTTCCGCTCCCTCAACCCGCGCCGGACGGTCGGGGCCTCGATCATCGAGGGGCCGGTGAATTTCGGGAGCGATCCGCAAGCCGCGACAATGCGGGCCCGCGAGCTGATGGGCCTCGTCGGGCTCGATCCCGCGGCGCTCGCGCGCTACCCGCACCAATTCTCCGGCGGCCAGCGCCAGCGCATCGCGCTGGCCCGGGCGCTCGCCATGGAGCCCGAGATCCTGATCGCCGACGAGGCGGTCTCGGCGCTCGACGTCTCGGTGCAGCGCCAGGTGCTGGCCCTCCTCGACGACGTGCAGCGGCGCTTCGACCTCGCGATCCTGTTCATCACCCACGACCTACGGGTGGCGGCGCAGATCTGCGACCGGCTGATCGTGATGCAAAGCGGCCGGATCGTCGAGGAGGGGCCGACGGCGGACGTCTTTGCCCGGCCGAGTGCGGCGTATACGCGGGCGCTGATCGAGGCGGCGCCGGGGCGTGAGTTCGGGCGAGGGGCGGAGCATGGCCAGGCGGCGTCAGCCTGATGCCACCGAATGAAGATCGAGCGCAGGATCCCCTCTCCCGTGTGGGAGAGGGGCAGGGGCGATCGACGATCGCGCGAGGGTGTGACGCTTCCGCACGAAGCTCGAACCGTCGTGCTGGCAGCGGAACAGTTCAGCATGATTGCGGCACCGTCGCCACCCTCACCCCTCTCCCAAACGGGAGAGGGAAACGCGCCTTGTCTTGAAACAGTAACTGTAACCATAGCAGGACTGCACCAATGACCCTCGCCATGACGTGGGAGGAATGGGCCCAGCACGACGCCTGCGCGCTCGCCGCGCGGGTGCGCGCCGGGGAGGTGACGCCGGCCGAACTCGCCGCCCAGGCAGCGGCCGGGGTGGCGCTGACGAACCCGGCGACGAGCGCCGTGGTCGAGCTGTTCGATGACGCGATCGCGGACCCGTCCCGGGACGGCACCAACCTCGACGGCGCCTTCGCGGGCGTGCCGTTCCTGATGAAGGATCTCGGGCCGACCCTGAAGGGGAGGCTCCAGGAGATGGGCTCGCTCCTGATGCGCGGCAACCGCGCGACGAGCGACAGCCACCTCACGGGCGAGATGCGGAAGGCCGGCCTCAATCTCGTCGGCCGCACCACCACGCCGGAATTCGGCGTGTGCAGCTCGGCGGAGAACCCGGCCGTCTACGTCACCCGCAACCCGTGGAACCTCGACTACACCACCTGCGGCTCCTCGGCCGGCTCGGCCGCCGCGGTGGCCGCGGGCGTGGTGCCGATGGCGCACGCCACCGACGGAGGCGGCTCGATCCGCATCCCGGCCGGCGTGAACGGCAATCTCGGGCTGAAACCCTCCCGCGGCGTGTTCTCGATCGCACCCTACGGCTCGGACCTCACCAGCATCGTGTCGATCCAGGGCTGCCAGTCGCGGACCGTGCGCGACACCGCGACCTTCGTCGACCGATGCCGCGGCGGCGCACCGGGCGAGTTCATGCCGTACTGGACCGCGCCGGAGCCCTACGCGACGCTGATCGGGCGCGATCCGGGCTGCTTGCGCATCGCCCTGTCGCACGAATGGGGCGATTACCGCGCCGTGCCCCACCATGTCGCCGAGCTGGAGCGGATCGGGCGCTTCCTCGAAGGCCTCGGCCACCACGTCGAGTGGGCGCTGCCGGCGGTCGACATCCGGGCCGCCTTCGAGGCCCAGACCACCTGCTACATCACCAACTTCGCCCAGACCATCAACGGGCTGCTCGCCGCCAAGGGCCTGGAGCGTCCGCCGGAAGACCTCATCGAGCCGATGAACATCCGGATCTGGGAGGCCGGGCGCCACGCGACGTACTCCGAGCGGGCAGCGATGCAGGCGACGTTCAACACCACCGCCCGGGGCTTCGGCGCCTTCTTCGAGGAGTGGGACATCATCCTGACGCCGGTCACCGCCCTGCCGACGCCGCGTGTCGGCACGACCGAGTACCTGACGATCAGCAACAACCCGTCAGTCTACGACTGGTTCGGGAACCTGTGGCGCAACTTCGCCTACACGCCGCTCGCCAACCTGTGCGGCCTCCCGGCCCTGTCGATGCCGCTGGCCTGGAACGAGCACGGCCTGCCGCTCGGCATCCAGGCCCAGGCGCGCCAGGGCCAGGACGGCCTCTTGCTCCAGCTCGCCGCGCAGGTGGAGCGGGCGATCGGGGGCAAGTGGAACGACGGGCGGCGGCCGGGTGTGCATGTGACGGCACCCTGAAGGCCGACAGCTCGTTCGGCGGACGCAACAGGGTTGCCACCCGCCGGGTCATTCCGGGGCCGCGAAAGCGGAGCCCGGAATCCAGAAACACAGGATTTTCAAAAATAGCGAGCAGAATTCCGGACCATTCTGCATCACCTGTGCTTCTGGATACCGGACTCTCGCCTTCGGTGAGCCTCGGAATGACGCCGAGGGTGTAAGAAGCGCCGTTTCAATCCGGCTCTCTCCTTCAAGAAATCTCCCAGAGGAGAACCACCCGTGAAGCTCTTCATCGCCGCGCTCGGCACCGAGACCAATACCTTCTCGCCGATCCCGACCGGGCGCGCCGCCTTCCTGGACGACCTCTACGTCGAGACGGGCGCCTCCCGCCACTCGGTCCACTGGTTCGCCGGGCCGCTCCGGGTCTGGCGCGAGATGGGGGAGGCCGCCGGCCACGAGGTGGTGGAGAGTCTGGCCGCCTTCGCGCCGCCCGGCGGGCCGACGCGTCAGGACGTCTGGGAGGACCTGCGCGACCGCATCCTCGCCGACCTGAAGGCCGCCGGCCCGGTCGACATGGTCCTGTTCAACCTCCACGGCGCGATGATCGCCGACCAACAGGACGATTGCGAGGGCGCGCTCGTCGCCGCGGCCCGGGAGATCGTCGGCGAAACGGTGACGATCGGGGTCGAGCTCGACCTGCATTGCCATCTGACCGACCGCATCGTCGCGGCCGCCGACATGCTGCTCACCTACAAGGAATACCCCCATATCGACGTCGACGACCGGGCGCGCGACCTCTTCCGCCTCTGTGCGGACGCGCGGGCCGGCCGGACCCGTCCCGTGATCGCGGTCGCGGATTGCCGGATGCTGGCGGTGTGGCGCACGCCCAACCCGCCGACCCGCGGCTTCGTCGACCGGATGAGCGCGGCGGAGGGGCGGGACGGGATCCTGTCGCTGTCGCTGGCCCACGGCTTCCCCTGGGCCGACATCGCGGATGTCGGCGCCAAGGTGGTGGCGGTCGCCCCCCGCGCCCCGGAGCTGGCCCGGCAGACGGCCGAGGCGCTCGCCCGCGAGCTGTGGGAAATGCGCGACGCGACGACCGACCGGCTGCTCTCCTTCGACGAGGCGGTGCAGGTGGCACTCGCGCCTCCGGCGGGCGTGACGGTGCTGGCCGACGTCTCCGACAATGCCGGGGCGGGATCCGCGAGCGATTCGACCTTCCTGCTGCGCGCCCTCGTCGAGGCCGGAGCAACAGCCTGCGCCATCGGCAGCGTCTGGGACCCGGTCGCGGTCCGGCTCTGCCGCGAGGCCGGCGAGGGCGCGCGGCTGCCCTTGCGCATCGGTGGCAAGACCGGGCCGATGTCGGGCGATCCCGTCGATCTCACGGTGCGCGTCCTCGGCATCGTGCCCGACGCGGTCCAGACCTTCGGCAACGGCACGCAGCCGATGGGAGATTGCGTGATGGTCGAGGCCGGGGGCCTGCACATCGTGCTCAACGCCTCGCGCACCCAGGTCTTCCAGCCGAGCGTGTTCGAGCAGTTCGGCGTGCGCCTGACCGACTACGCCACGGTGGTCGTCAAGTCGGCCCAGCACTTCAACGCCGGCTTCGCCCCGCGGGCCGACCGTATCCTCCACGTCGCCGTGCCGGGCAGCGCCAATCCCGACTTCGCCGCCTTGCGCCTGCCGAAGGCCGCCCGGCCGCTCTGGCCGATCGTCGCCGATCCGTTCTGACGGGCGGGGCTGAGTGTCTCTCGCAACACTCCCGGTCACACGCGCCGCTCACTGTGGCGACGTCGGCGCAGCGGGAGCCTTGTGCGGCGCAGCGAGGCTCACGCCGCGTCGAGGCGGGCCCCCTCCGCCTTCAGGCCGGAGACGAGCCGCGTGAGTTGCGCTCTGACATGCGCCCGGATCTCCTCGCCGGACGCGGTCGTGGCGCTCTCCGAGAGATCGACCATGCGCCGTGCCTGAACCGTCATCGCGTTGACCCTTCTCGATCCTGGGAAACCGCTACGTCTACGCCATCGATACAGCACGGGAAGGCCTCTGCCTCATCACAATGATGCGTGATCAATACATCAAACAAGAGGCAAATCCGAACTTCCAGCTTCCACCCCGCAGTGTGGCGGAGGTTTGTTGCGCCAGTATTGCGTGGAGGATGGCCGAAAGGACCGGTCGCGCGGAGCGGTCCTCCCCCATCCGGACGAAGCGCGGCGATCAAAGCTTGGCATCTCCTCCCGCCGGCGGCTTCGAACGGGCGTCGACACCTTGGCAGCGACCTGTCGATGCCAAGGCGCGAGAGGATCAGAGCTTGGCATAGGTGAAGCGCCGGTCGTCCGGAATGCGGCCTGCGAGCCAGTCGGCGCCGCGGCCGGCGTCGCGGCTGCCGGCCTGCCAGCGGTCGCGGATCGAGGAGGGCGAGAAGTCGAAGCTCTTGGCCGCGAGCTGGTCGGCCTCGGCCCGGTAGACGAGGTGCAGGAGCGTGACGGCCGGCCCGTGCGGATCGAGCTGCCGACGCAAGGCGTATTCGCGCTCCAGGCCCGCGATGGCGCGCCGGCCGGCGCTGGCGAAGATCAGGTCGTTCGCCCGCTCCAGGACGGCGTCGAGGGAGGCCGGACGGGGCGCCTTCAAGCCGAACAGGTCGAGGGCGATGCAGAGCAGGTCCCGGGTCGGCTCGGCGGCGAAGATCGGATCGAGGGGCAGGTTGTTGGTGTAGCCGGCGTCGCAGAGCAGGCGTCCGTCCACCTCCACGGGCGCGAAGGCCGGGATGATCGCGGTCGAGGCCAGGATGTGCTCCGGGCGCAGGGCCTGGTGTGCGGTGTCGACATAGACCTCCTCGCCGGTGGTGATGTCGACGCATCCGATCGTGACGCGGATGTCGCCCCGGTTCAGCCGCTCGAAATCGACGAGCCGTGCGAGGGTGTCGAGCAGGGGCGAGTGGTCGAACAACGCCACGTCGTTCGGCACCCAGGGCAGCGCGGACCACAGGCCGGGCAGGCGGTGCCGGAAGATGTTGGGGCGGCCCCAGGCCAGGGTCAGCAGGGCGTGCAGACCGTTATAGACCTGACGCGGCTTGAGCATGTCCGTGGCGCTCGGCGCGGTATGCTGGGTCGCCTCGTCCCAGAATTGCCGCAGCCGCTTGACCCGGTGCTCCGGCGCGTTGCCGGCGATGATGGCGGCCGTGACCGCGCCGATCGAGGCGCCGACGATCCAGTCCGGCTGGATCCCGCGCGCCTGGAGCATCTCGTAGCCGCCGGCGTGATAGGACCCGAGGGCATTGCCGCCGGCCAGCACGAGGGCGGTGTCGCGCGGCGGCGCGTCCGGTGCGACGGTCGAGCGGTCGGGCGAGGAGGAATCGGTCATGCTGTCCGGGTGAGAGGCATCGAGGTGGGGCCTTCGCACCGGCATCATTCCCGGCGCGGCGCGGCGGTTCCTGTCCCGATGGCGGATGCAGCAACGGCCGCCCCGCCGCCTTGACCGAGGTTAACGGGGCGGTCAGCGATCCACCGCCACCAGACGCCCGCCCTCGTCCATCCGGCAGCGGACCCACTCGCCGTTGGAGAGGCTGCAGCCGGTGACCGCGTGGATGAATCCCCAGTGGCAGACGACCAGGGTGTGGGCCCAATCGGGATCCTCGGCCATCCGGGCCCCGAAGACCGTGGTGCGCGCCGCGAAGAGGTGGTCCGGCTCGTGGTCCTCCTCGTCCTCGGCCTCCCGCCACCAGACCTCGTCGAGGTGGCTCAGGTCGAGATGCGGCCAGGCGCGGGCGAGATCGGTCCGGCAGGTGCCGATGTCGCAGCTCGCCCCTCGACGCTCGCGCACCGCCGACGTGACCAGGACCGGCAGGTCGAGGCGGGACGCGACCGGGGCGGCGGTCTGGAGCGCGCGGGTGAGCGGCGAGCAGAGGATGCGCCGCACCCCCTCCCCCGCCAGGGCCCGGGAGGCGGCCTCCGCCTGCTCGTGGCCGAGCGGGGTCAGGGGCGCATCGACGATGCCGGGATCGACGCCCGTGGCGTGATGGTGGAGGTTGAATTGGCTCTGGCCGTGGCGAAGCAGGATCATGGCGGTAAAGGTAGGGCGCGGCCTCATGGTGGGCTCGCGACGCGGAGCCGCGCCGCGAGGTGCCGGCGGTAACGCGCGACCTCGGCCTGGAGCCCCCTCCCCTCCTCGGCATCGGTGGAAGAACCGGCCATCGCCGCCGCCCCGAGCTGGAAGGCGGCGTAGGCGATCTCCAGCCACGCGACGAGATCCGGATCCAGGTCCCGGCCGGTCCGCCGGGCGACGACCGCGCGCAGGAGTTGCCCGGCCGCCCCTTCCAGTCCGAGCTCGATCGCGGCGCCCGCGACGTCCCAGGCGATATCCTGGCAGCCGACAAGGTCGTGCGCGGCGTGGTGGTCGATCGCGTCGGTCTTCAGGATCGTGCCGTCCGGCAGGACGAGCCATTCCCAAGGATGCAGGCGGTTGTCGGTCTCCACCTGCTGCATTCCCGCGGCAAGGCCGGGGAGCGCGGCGCGCCAGCCGTCGATGGCCCGCGCCGCCGTGTCGCCCAGAGCCTCCGCCGCATTGTGGCGGGCCATCTCCCACAGGGACTCGAGGGACGCGCCGCTTCCGGGACCGCAGGCGAAGGATGTGGCGCGAAACCCGAGATAGTCGCCGACCCGCTCGGCGAGGCGGCAGGGATCGGGATGGCCCCGGTCGAGCGGCGTCGCGCCCTCGATCCAGCGCTCGACCAGGAAGCCGTGGCAGAACCCGGCCACCTCCGGGGTGAACCCGGCCGCGTGCAAGGTCCGGGCGCGCCGGACCTTCCGCTCCCCCTCCGCCCCGAGGCCGACGAACTTCGCCAGCCAGGTGCCGCCCTCGGTGCGCGCCAGGATCTTGCGGCGCTCCTGCATCGGGTTGGCCGGCGGCCAGGCGGCCCGGCCGTCGAACGATCGTGCCCGCCAGGCCCCCCCGGAGATCTCCTCGAGCGGCGCCGTCAGCGGCCCGACGAGCGGGACGAGCCAGGATTCCAGCCGGTGCTCCGGCCTGCGGCTGTGGAGGACGAGGTCATCGACGCTCAGGACGTGGCGCCGGGCCCGGCCGAAAAGCCGGCGGATGTCCGTCGTCGCCTGAGGCCCCGGCGCCCCGGCGTGACTCGGGAATAGCGCGACGCGGTCCGCCGGTATCCCCCTTCTCTCCAGTTCGTCGAGCACCGCCCCGAAGGAACTGCCGGACAAGCCCGGCCCCTCATCGGCGATGGCGACATCGGCGGTCGAGCCGAGCCGGTCGCGCAAGCTCTCCGACAGGCGCAGCTCGCGCCGGAACGGGTGGCCGGTCGGCCGGACAGTGACCAGATCGGGACTGCCGAGGCCGGCCGCCACCATCGCGCCGAGACTCGTCCCGATGCTGCGCAGGCCGATCACCGTCGCGCCCGCCCCGAGGCCGGACGCGGCAGCGGCGGCGGCGAAGGCCTCCGGGTAGACGGCGTAGAAGGCGTATCCCTCGGGCAGGCGGATCTCCAGAGGGTCGGGGGCCAACCCCGTGCAGGCCCGGGCGATCGCGGCACGGTCCGGGAGCGCGCCCACCGCGAAGCCGTTCCGCCAGGATTCCCACACGGCACCGGCGAGCCGCACCAGCATTCCGGTCAGCCGGGCCGTCTCGCCCTCGTGCGCATCCCGGCCGGTCTCCCGGAACGCCGCGTCGGCCACACCCTGCACGAGCTCGCCCGCGGCGATCAGCGCGCCCACCAGCGCGGCATGGCGCGCTAGGCCCGGGCCGAGCCGGCGCGCCGCCTCCACGGCGTCCAGGAGACGGGCGACCTCGTCATCGGGATCGGCCTGGCGCCGAACGTCGCCGTAGACGAGCATGGTCTCGGAAAGCCTCGATATCGAAGGTGAAGACAGGGCCGGAACACCGTCCGACCGCTTCCAAAGCCCATCCTCGCAAAGCCCATCCTCGGGCCTGCTCCGCCCCTGTGCCGCGTCGCCGCCGGGCTGTCCTCACCGCCCGCAGGCCGGTGCCCCGTAACCCGCATAGACCACCCGCACCGACCGGCAGGCGGGTGCCGGCGCCTCGGCGGCGACGGGCGCGGCGGCCTCGACGACGGCGGAGGCCGGCTCGGCTTTCGGGGCGTCCGAACCTGCCCGCACCACCAGCGGGGTCGCGACCAGGGACAGGAGCGCGGCAGCGGCGACCAAGGTCAGGCGGTGGGTCACGGACAGTCTCCCTCAAGTGTTGCGCCCCGGCGGGCGTCGCGATGGTCTGATCTGTACTGTCAACGAGCTTGGCCGTGATCCGGTTCCGGCACCCTGGCGGGCGGGTGCGGCGGCGCACGCGCGCTTGACTTAGGAGGCGCCGGTTCTAAGGGTCCGCGCCATGCGCAGCCCGAGCGGAAACCGCGAGCAGATGACCGCCACCGACGCCGACCTCCAGCCGACCCGCTCGTTCCAGGGACTGATCCTGACGCTCCAGCGGTTCTGGGCCGCGCAGGGCTGCGTGATCCTGCAGCCCTACGACATGGAGGTCGGGGCGGGCACGTTCCATCCGGCCACCACCCTGCGGGCACTCGGCCCGAAGCCCTGGAAGGCGGCCTATGTCCAGCCCTCGCGGCGGCCGAAGGACGGGCGCTACGGCGAGAACCCGAACCGGCTGCAGCACTATTACCAGTTCCAGGTGATCCTGAAGCCGAACCCGCCCAACCTCCAGGACCTCTACCTCGATTCTCTCAAGGCGATCGGGGTCGATCTCGGCCTGCACGACATCCGCTTCGTCGAGGACGACTGGGAGAGCCCGACGCTGGGCGCCTGGGGCCTCGGCTGGGAATGCTGGTGCGACGGGATGGAGGTGAGCCAGTTCACCTACTTCCAGCAGGTCGCCGGCTTCGAATGCGCCCCGGTCGCGGGCGAGCTGACCTACGGGCTCGAGCGCCTGGCGATGTACGTCCAGGGCGTCGAGAACGTCTACGACCTCAACTTCAACGGCCGCGAGGACGACGAGAAGGTCACCTACGGCGACGTCTTCCTGCAGGCCGAGCAGGAATATTCGCGCCACAACTTCGAGGCCGCCGACACGGAGATGCTCTTCCGGCAGTTCCGCGACGCCGAGGCCGCCTGCCGCGCCTATCTCCAGGCCGGTGAGCCCGGGCCGGTCGGCGAAGCCGACCGACACGGCAACGATGCGCGCCACCGCATGGCGCAGCCGGCCTACGACCAGTGCATCAAGGCCAGCCACGTCTTCAACCTGCTCGACGCGCGCGGGGTGATCTCGGTGACCGAGCGCCAGAGCTACATCCTGCGGGTGCGCGAGCTCGCCAAGGCCTGCGGCGCGGCCTGGCGGCGCACCGATGCGGGCGGCCTGGTCGGCGACGCGCCGGCCGCCTGACATCCGCGCCGCCCGGCACGCAACACCCCGCCACGCCCTTTCTCGATCGCCCCTTCTCGATTCCTGGCCCTCCCGACGGAGAGCCTTGAGGCCGCCCGATGCCCGACCTGCTGCTCGAACTCTTCTCCGAGGAAATCCCCGCCCGCATGCAGCGGCGCGCGGCCGAGGACCTGCGCAAGCTCGTCACCGACGCGCTGGTGGAGCGTGGCTTCCTGTACGAGGGCGCCAAGGCCTTCGCGACGCCCCGCCGCCTCGCCCTCCACGTCGCCGGCCTGCCGCCCCGCGGCCAGGACGTGCGCGAGGAGCGAAAAGGCCCCCGCGTCGGCGCCCCCGAGGGCGCGGTGCAGGGCTTTCTGAAGAGCGCGGGGCTGGCGAGCCTCGACGAGGCGACGATCGTCGCCGACCCGAAGAAGGGCGAGTTCTACGTCGCGGTGATCGAGCGGCCCGGCCGCGAGACGATCGCGGTGCTGGCCGAGATCCTGCCGGCGATTATCAAGAGCTTCCCCTGGCCGAAATCGATGCGCTGGGGCGCCGCCTCGCGCGAGCCCGGCTCCTTGCGCTGGGTGCGCCCGCTGCACGCGATCGTCGCGAGCTTCGGCCCCGAGACCGAGACGCCGGAGGTGGTGCCCTTCTCGGTCGACGGGATCGAGGCCGGGCTGACGACGCGCGGCCACCGCTTCATGGCGCCGCAACCGATCGAGGTGCGCCGCTTCGCCGATTACTTGCCGGCGCTGGAACGGGCCTTCGTGGTGCTCGATTCCGAGCGGCGCAAGGACATCATCCTGCACGATGCCCGCGACCTCGCCTTCGCGCGCGGCCTCGACCTCGTCGAGGACGAGGGATTGCTCGAGGAGGTGGCGGGCCTCGTCGAGTGGCCGGTGACCCTGATGGGCGCCTTCGACGAGCGCTTCCTCGCCATTCCCCCGGAGGTGATCCGCGCCACGATCCGAGCGAACCAGAAGTGCTTCGTGCTGCGCGGGGCCCCCGGCCCGGACGGGCGCGAGCGCCTGGCTAACGCCTTCATCCTGGTCTCGAACCTGGTGGCCTCCGACGGCGGCGCGGCGATCGTCGCCGGCAACGAGCGGGTGGTGCGCGCGCGCCTCTCCGACGCGGCCTTCTTCTGGGAGACCGACCGCAGGGTGCGGCTGGAAGACCGGCTCCCGAAGCTCGACAGCATCGTGTTCCACGAGAAGCTCGGCACGCAGGCGGCGCGGGTGGAGCGCATCGCGGCCCTCGCCCGGGCGCTGGCGCCGGCGGTCGGAGCTGATCCCGATCTCGCCGAGCGCGCCGCGCGCCTCGCCAAGGCCGACCTCGTCACCGAGATGGTCGGCGAGTTCCCGGAATTGCAGGGCCTGATGGGCCGCTACTACGCGGCCGAGCAGGGCGAGGACCCGGCGGTCGCCGCGGCGATCGAGGAGCATTACAAGCCACTCGGGCCGAGCGACCGGGTGCCCTCCGGGCCGGTCTCGGTGGCGGTGGCGCTCGCCGACAAGCTCGACACCCTGGTGGGCTTCTGGGCCATCGGCGAGACGCCGACCGGCAGCAAGGACCCTTACGCCCTGCGGCGGGCGGCGCTCGGGGTGATCCGGCTGATCCTCGCCAGCGAGGCGCGGCTTCCCTTGAGGGCCCAGATCGCCGCCGCTGCGGCCGGCCACGGGCGGCGGGATGCCGACGTCTTCGCAGGCGACCTCCTGGCCTTCTTCGTCGACCGGCTGAAGGTCTACCTGCGCGACCAGGGCACGCGCCACGACCTGATCGACGCCGTCTTCGCGCTGCCGGGTCAGGACGACCTCCTGATGGTGGTGCGCCGCGTCGAGGCGCTCGGCCGCTTCCTCGACACCGAGGACGGCAAGAACCTGCTCGCCGGCTATCGCCGCGCCGCCAACATCCTGCGCATCGAGGAGAAGAAGGACGGCCGCGCCTACGATTCGGCGCCCGACCAGGCCCTGCTGAGCCTGCCCGAGGAAGCGGCCCTGGCCGACGCCCTGCGGACAGCCGGCGCCGAGGCGGGCCGGGCGGTCGCGGCGGAGGATTTCGAGGGCGCGATGCGGGCGCTCTCGACCCTGCGCGCGCCCGTGGATGCCTTCTTCGACACGGTGACGGTGAATGCCGAGGACGCGCATCTCCGTGTGAACCGCCTCGCCCTGCTCAATGCCCTGCGGGCGGCGACCCGGGAGGTGGCGGATTTCTCCCGCATCGGCAGCGAGGGCCGCTGACATATCTTAACATAAGATGCGTTGCACGGGCGCCTCAGCATTTCGCCAGGGAACGGTTTAACGAATTTTTCATTGTTTGTCGGCGCCGAGAACCGGTACAAACTGAGCCGGTTCGATTCTCATCAACAGACAAGTTCGGCGCTGAGCGTCGGCGGGGAGGAACGGTCTGTGTCGTAGCGCACCGCGTGGCGCTGCGGCCGGTCGTTCAATCCAGCGCGGACGCCCGGAAGCCGAACCGGGGACCTGAGGCAGGAGAAGCCACGATGTCGCTCGGCGGTAAGGCTCGATCCAAGGAGCAGGCGGCTCCTCTGACGCCGGACACATCCACGCCGCAGGCCGGCGGCCGGGAGGGGGCGCACAGCCAAGGCGACGCCGAGACGGGCGCCGAGATCTGCGCCGCCGAGATCCGCGCCCATGTGCGGCAGGTTCTGCGGCAGGCGGGACCCCGCAGCTCAATCGAGGGAAATTGATCGCACCAGCCGGCCGGTTCCGTCGCGGATCTCAAGCTGCCAGCCGGCCCCGAGGAGCGGCAAGTCGCCGCTCGCCCGCATCTCGGCGATGACCGCCCGCGCCTCGGATTCAGCCTGGTCCGGCGTGCCGGCCTCGACGCCCGTCGGGTCCTCGATCGCACGCGCCGGGCCGACCAGGTTGAAGAAGTAACGCTGCGTCATGAGGCTGACCACGGTCGGGAACGAGACGGGCGCGGCTCGGGCGTCGCCGGTCGGCCCGCCCGATCGGTTGTGAGCGGTGCGATCCCCGAACGTTACCAGCCCGGTTCCGGGCTGGCATGTCAGGGAAAAGGCGAGTTGCGCACCAAGCGTGAGCGATTCCGCGCCTGCCGCGTTCCTCCGAAGGGAGAAGGCGGTCGCCCCTCGGCTCCCACCACCTGCGGGCGGTCGACGGATCACGGGGCGGCGAAGGCAGACCGACGATGCAGCACGATTCCGCCCGCGCGCACCCCGAGAAACGGGGACTTCCAGATAAGCCGGCGGCTTCGGCCCGCAGCGTCGTGCTGACCCTCCTCGGTGTCGTGATCGGCAGCGCCGGCTACTACGCCTCGTGGCGCTTCCAGACCCCGATCGGCACCCTCGGCGGCATCGCCGGCCTGGCGCTCTGCGTGATCGGCACGAGCCACGGCCACGAGTCACGGCCATGAGCCACGGCCATGACAACCCGTCGCAGATCGGGTGACGTCCGTTCCTGCGGCAAAACGCGACCGGGCTGGGATCGATCCGGTGCGGCCCGAGGGACGTTGGGGACCATCCGACACGGATCCCCACGGAGCCCCCGATGAACGCCGATTCCTCCGAGCACCGCACCGGCCACGACGTCGATTCGGTCGATCAAGTCAGCAGCATCACGCTGCTCGGCTTCGCCGTCGTCGGCGCGGCCCTGACGGTGGCCCTCAACACGATGCTGATCTGAGCGGCCGGGCGGCGGGTTGCTGTCGTAGCGCCCCGCCCTTCCGGAGACTGCGAAATCGGATAAAGCGTCGTCGTTTCCTGCACCAGAGGTCCGTGACGACGATGCTCAGAGCCGCCCTGCTGGCGACGTGTGCGGCCTGGAGCGGCACCGCTCTGGCCATCGAGGTGACGCTGCCCGGCAAGGCGGCGATCGGCCCCGAGAGCCGGGCCGTCACGATGACGTTCGGCTGCACCACGACGCGGTCGCGCACCGAGACCGGCGCCCTGTCGATCGGCTTCGATGTTCCCGGCTTCGAGGCCTTGGAGAACCGCTTCGACTTCGGCGCCTTCGAGGGCCCGACGGGCACCCGCAAGCCGTTGAGCGAGATCACGGTCGCGCAGGGCCTGCGCCTGCCGGCCAATGGCGCCGTCGCGATCGACGGCACCAGCTTCTCTCTCGGTGTCGGCGCGTCCTTGCGCGGCGAGGCGGCCGAGCTGGGCAAGCTCAAGGCCATTGCCGCCGCGGTGAGCGCCGGGCCGGCAGACCTGCGCTGGCGCCAGGACAGCCCGCGCAAGGGCGACGACCCGATCCTGGTGACGGTGCCGATCCCGGCCGCGGAGGCGGGCAGGATCAAGGCAGCCCTGGCCCCCTGCCTGTGGGGCAAGTCGTCCTCGGCCAAGCATCCTCCAACCAAGTAGCCCCCATCCAAGCAGCCCCGGACAGAGCGCCTCAGCGACGCCAGATTCCGATCCGGTTCGAGCGCGCCTGCTCCTCGGCGGCGAGCAGGTCCGGCGTGGCGGCGGCGCTGGCGCGGCCGCCGCCGTTGAACAGGATCAGCTCGGACAAGTCCTGGCCGTCGAGGGAGCAGCGATAGACGCCCCCCTCCCCTGCCGGTGCGCAGGCGACGTCGCGCCGGCGCAGGTAGCGGCCGAGCTCGCGGGCGTTGCGGCCGGACAGGCCGTCGACCCCGATCAGCCGCACCGTGCGCCCGTCGAAGTCGAGCGTGCCGGTATCGACCACCGCCGGGTTGCCCCGCAGCACCGCGCGGCCCGCCCGCGGATCGGCCTCCGGCTCGGCGATGCTCGCCGTCTCGGGCCGTGGCCCGGGGGACGTCCCCGGGACCTGGCGGGCCGCCTCGGGCTTGCCCGTCTCGCTCTTGCCCGTCTCGCTCCTGCCCGCCTTGGCGCGGGCGGCGAGGGCCTGGGTGACGAAATCGTGCCAGATCTGGGCTGGCATATCGCCGCCGGTGACGCCGGCCATCGGGGTGTTGTCGTCGTTGCCGAGCCAGACCCCGACCACGAGGTCGCCGGCAAAGCCGATGAACCAGGCGTCGCGGCTGTCCTGGGTGGTGCCGGTCTTGCCCCCGGCCGGCACCGAGACCCGGGCGTTCTTCCCCGAGCCCTCCCGCACCACGGCGCTGAGCAGGTCGAGCATCGCGGTGCGCGCCGCCTGGTCGCGGGCCGGCGTCGCTGCGGTCTGCGGTCGCGTGTAGAGCGCCTGGTCGCGGGCGAGGATCTGGCGCACGCTGTAGGGCTCGATGGTCTCGGCGCCCGCCGCCACCGCCGCGTAGGCCCGGGTCATCTCAAGGAGCGTGGTCTCGGCCGAGCCGAGGGCGAGGCTCGGCAGGTTCGGCAGGTCCGAGGTGACGCCGAGGCTCCGCGCCGTCTCGATCACCGCCGGCATGCCCACTGCCTCGGCGAGCTGCACCGCCACGGTGTTGATCGAGTGCGCGAAGGCGGAGCGCAAGGTGACCGCGCCGCGGTAGCGCCCGCCATAATTCTCCGGCTCCCACTCGCCGACCTGGGTCGGACGGTCGACGAGGGTCGAGTCCGGGCGATAGCCCTCGCGCAGGGCGGTGAGATAGACGAACAGCTTGAACAGCGAGCCCGGCTGGCGCTTGGCCTGGGTGACGCGGTTGAACTGGCTGTCGGCATAGTCGCGCCCGCCGACCATCGCCAGGATCGCCCCGTCCGTGGACATCGCCACCAGCGCCCCTTGCGAGACCTTGCGGCGCTCGCCGTCCTGGTCGAGGCGGCGGGCGATGACGCTCTCCGCGATGTTCTGGAGCGTCAGGTCGAGGGTGGTGCGCACGGTGGCATCGGCCGGCCCGGTGCCGATCAGGGTGCGGACCGACTCGGCGACGCTGTCGACGAAGTAGTTGGTGCCGACCGGCGTCTCGGTCGGCACCCGGACGGTGGCGGGGGCGCGTTTCGCTGCGTCGGCCTCCGCCTTCGTGATCGCGCCGGTCTCCACCATCGCGTCGAGCACCTGGGCGGCCCGGCCCCGGGCGCCGTCGAGGTTGCGGTGGGGCGCGAGCTGCGAGGGCGCGCGGACGAGGCCCGCCAGCATGGCGGCCTCGCTCAAGCTCAGATCCTTGGCCGGCTTGCCGAAATAGCGCTGCGCCGCCGCATCGGCACCGTAGACGCCGGCGCCGAAATAGGCCGCGTTGAGGTAGCGGGTGAGGATCTCGTCCTTCGGCAGCTGCGCTTCGAGCCACAGGGACAGCACCGCCTCCTGCACCTTCCGCTTCAGGGTACGGTCCTGCGACAGGTAGCTCATCCGCACGAGCTGCTGCGTCAGGGTCGAGCCGCCCTCGCGGGTGCCGCCGGCGGCGGCGTTGCGCAAGGCGGCGCGGAAGAGCCCGCGCAGGTCGATGCCGTGATGCTCGTAGAAGCGCCGGTCCTCGATGGCCACGATCGCCTTGGCGAGGACGGGCGGCACCTCCTTGGGCGCGAGCTTCGCCCCCTTGATGACGCCGCGGGTGGCGAAGGCCTGCCCGTCGGCGGCGCGCACCACCAGGGCCGAGGCGGTGGGCTCGACCGTGAGCCCGCCATTCACCGGCAGGGTCGCGAGCGCGTAGACGGTGTAGGCGAGGACGAGGCCGGCCACGAGGGCGGCGGCGGCTCCCGTCACCCGCAGCCACGGCACCCGCCGGGCGGCGCCTGCGACC